>NZ_NCWQ01000015.1:0-82707 GCF_002156885.1 Flavobacterium sp. AJR
TAGCCCCGATAGAAGTGGAAATCCTTTTGTTTTTCCTTTAAAAAACAAAAGATTGAAACGGATAGCGGGAATAGCTCCTAAAATTAATTAAAAAAATCTCGCAAAGTTTTCTTTTCACGCAGATTTGGCAGATTAAAGAGATCTTTTAATTAGCTCTGCAAAAAGAATAAATCTGCTTAATCTGCATGAAACAAATTATTAATCATACAAAAACGCCAGGTCTTAAGAAATTAAACTTAGTGACTTGGCGTTTTTACGAGATTATTTTTTTATCTAATATTAGAAGTAAAATCCGAAAGATCCTTTTACTGCAAATTTATTAGCATCTGGTGTATTTAGATAACTTCCTCTCCAAGAGAAATCGATACGGAATACTTTAAAGATATTTCCGATTCCCGCGCTGTATTCCCAATACACTTTTTCGGGTGCATTGTAAATTAAGCCTGATGCATTGATTGCTCTATTAGCATCAGAGATTGTTCCGTAAACTGCTTTGGCACCAATAATTTCTCTCCAATTGAGTTTACGCATAAATGGAATTCGAGCAAAAAGTCGTCCGCCAAAATTATGATCCCATTGCAAAGTCGTGTATTGATCGGTTACAAACTCATAAAAATTCAGGTTACTAAATGTATTCTCGATTGTAAAGTAAGTCTGGTTACCAGGGATTACACTCATTAATCCTAACGGAATTGTTCCGAATGTTTTTCCTGTTTCCAAAATAAGGTTTGTACGACCAAGCGGTCCAATAATTATAGGTTGCTTGTAATACAACTGAACTTTTTCGTATTTAAAATCACTATTCAGTACGCCTTTAAATCCGTGGCTGTAATTAATAAAGAATCTACTAAACGGACTGTCAACGTTATTTCTTTCAACCCCAAAACCAATTGTTTTACGATTTGGAGTGTATTCTATCTGAATATTTGCTTCGGATTGTTTTACTTCACTTTCTATAACTCCCGCAGGATTTGTAGCGGTAGGCAAAGTTGTGTAATAATCTAAACTAAAAGTTGGCGATGCTGACTCTAATGTACGATATGATAATCCTACCTGAAATGTTAGGTTCTTGATTGGTTCGATTTCGGCAGCAACATTGGTTAAATTAATGTTGGTTAATTTCCCATTGCTTCCTGTTGTAAACAATGCTGATGAAGCAAAACTTCGACCTAAAACATCATTGGTCGTTGTTAAACTAGCTCCAATTTGCTCTACATCGCGCCTGTTTCCTCCCGAGATAATAAGACGATTCTTTTTATCGACCATCCATTTTCCCGAAACTCCATATTTAAACTTATTATCTTCAAAACCATATGCGGTATATGCTTGTAATCGCCACGGGTCATTTGGTCCAAAATAAGTTCTTCCTCCTACTCGTACACGAACTCCTTCGACTTCGTTATATCCAAAGGTGGAGAATATTGGTCCGTAATCAAACTTAGGAAACTCTACATATCCGCTACCAAGTATCGAAACTAAGCTATACAATTGCTTAAACTTCTTGACCGTTTGTAATGTATCGAGCATTTTATAAACACCTTGCTCGTCTTTTGTCAGTTTTTCAAATCGGTTTTCTTCCCAATATTCATCAGGCCTATTATAAACTTCGTTATCTATATAGTTAACTTCTTCTTTATAAAAAGCTGCTGGTTTTGATATATTAAATTTATGATCTCTATAAGAACTCGTTCTTTTTCCATAGACACCTTTTGAACTTTCTTTTTTGTTTAATGCAAAATCCGACATCATATAATCTCTCGTAAGAAGAAAGATCGAATCACTTACTACATCAAATTCTTGCTCGATATAAATATCTTTTACCCAGTTAATATTGGCACTTTTTGTAACTGCCATATTAATTTTCTTGATTGCAAATGTGGTATCATTTACCCAAAAATCTCCTTTAAAAGTTAATTCGTTTTTACGTCTTGGATAAAACACGATATTATAACACCATTTGTTATCGATAAATGTACTGTCTTTTAAAACATAGTTATACACATCGATTCCTGTTGTAGATAATGGGCTTGTAAAGCTTTTATCAAAGAATGTAAGGTGATTGTCGTAAATATTGTATTCAGAATATAGGTCTTTTACAAAAGATAATATTTGCTGGTTATTATTAAACCCAGAAGTCTTACTTCCTTTTATTATCTCTTTTACTTTCTTTATATTATTATCTCCATATACATCATACAAAGATTCATTTATAAAAATAGGTAAATATGTTTTTCCTGTAATTTTAGAAGTATCCACCTGTTTAAAGATGAATTCCATTCCTTTAAAAATCTTATTTTTCATGAAGGCACTATCAATGGTATTCATATCGAATTCCACTTTTTCGTACTTCTCCATTTGGTATTGTTTAAACTGGTATAATCCGTTTTTACGTTTTCGCTCCCAGATTTTTCTAAGGATGTCAAGCGCAGGATTATTTTTTTTAGAAGTTTTACCAGTAAAGATTACTACTTCTTTTAAACTTTCGGCTTCGTTCAGCACTACCTTAAAGTTGTAGTTTACTGCTTTCTCTAAAGTAATTTCTTTTTCAGAAAAACCTGCCGATGCAATAATTATTGTAGTATAAGTGTTTGCCGATTCTAAATAAAAACGTCCATCTTCATTAGAAACAATCCCTATATTGGTTCCTTTAAAAACTACGTTTGCAAACGGAATCGGTTGATTGGATTTATCTAAGACGATTCCACTCACTTTTGTTTGTGCAAAAATGCTATTCACAAATGCGAATAAGAAAAATAGACTGAGTACAATTATTCTTTTCATAATCCAAAAAAAAACTTCATCAAATAAGAAAATGATGAAGTTTTATTAGTATTGTTAATTTTCTTATTTTTTATACATTACCTTCTTAACTGCTTTTATGACATCACCTGAATTTGGCAACCAGTCTTTAAGCAATACAGGAGAGTAAGGTGCAGGTGTATCTGCAGTTGTAATACGTTGTATTGGCGCATCAAGAAAATCAAAAGCTTGTTCTTGTACGATATATGTAATCTCAGAAGATATACTTGCAAATGGCCAAGCCTCTTCAAGAATTACTAAACGGTTTGTTTTTTTAACAGAAGTTAAGATTGCATCTTTATCCATTGGACGAACTGTTCTTAAATCGATAATCTCACAAGAGATACCTTCTTTAGCTAATTCATCTGCTGCAATAAATGCTTCTTTGATAATTTTTCCAAAAGATACGATTGTTACATCAGTTCCTTCACGTTTAATATCTGCAACTCCTAAAGGAATTGTATATTCTCCGTCTGGAACCTCTCCTTTATCACCATACATTTGCTCAGACTCCATAAAGATTACAGGGTCATTATCACGAATAGCTGATTTTAAAAGTCCTTTTGCATCATAAGGAGTAGATGGAACTACAACTTTAAGTCCTGGTGTATTTGCAAACCAGTTCTCTAAAGCTTGAGAGTGTGTTGCTCCTAATTGACCTGCTGAAGCAGTTGGTCCACGAAAAACGATAGGCACATTAAATTGTCCTCCTGTCATCTGACGCATTTTAGCAGCGTTATTTATAATTTGATCAATACCAACTAAACAGAAGTTGAAAGTCATATATTCTACAATTGGACGACAACCGTTCATTGCAGATCCAACTGCAATTCCAGTAAATCCAAGTTCTGCAATTGGAGTATCAATTACTCTTTTTTCGCCAAACTCAGCAAGCATTCCTTTTGATGCTTTGTATGCACCGTTGTATTCTGCAACTTCTTCGCCCATTAAATATATGGATTCATCGTGACGCATTTCTTCACTCATCGCTTCGCAAATGGCCTCTCTAAATTGTATTGTTCTCATATTTTATATTGTATGTTGTAATTTTCTGAAAAGCAAAAATAAATATTTTAAATTACTTAAATGCATAAATTTAGTTTAAAAAACAAGAAGTACTTGCTATATGGATGTTTTACTAGAACTTTAACTTTTGACAATCAAAATTTTCCAGTTACGAAATCGATATATTACACTATAAAATAGTTACACCCTTCTTATTTATTTTTTATTTTATTAGAAATTCCATTTTAAGGAAATAAAATTCAGCAAAAAAGACTCCGATATTTCATTTTTTCATTTACTATTGATTCTTTTTAAGTCATAAATATTTGCTTAATAACCACTTTTTCAGGCATAAAAAGCAACATTATTCAAAATTCAAGTCCCATTTTACGAAAACGTAATAGTTTTCTAAAATATTATGCATGCATAGTAAATTATTCGGATTATATTTCTAAATTTGTGGAAACGTATTTAGAAATAATAAAATATATACTTATGAAAATATTAGTTTGCATCAGTCATGTACCTGATACTACTTCAAAAATCAACTTTACCAATGGTGATTCAGAATTTGATACCAACGGCGTACAATATGTAATTAATCCTAACGACGAATTTGGCCTAACACGTGCAATTTGGTTTCAGGAGCAACAAGGCGCTACAGTTACTGTAGTAAATGTTGGAGGTCCTGACACTGAACCAACTTTACGTAAAGCATTAGCAATTGGAGCAAACGAAGCAATTCGTATCAATGCAAACCCAACTGATGGTTTCTTCGTTGCAAAACAACTTGCAGAAGTTATCAAAACTGGTGGTTACGATCTAGTAATTGCAGGAAAAGAATCATTAGATTATAATGGCGGAATGGTTCCTGGAATGATTTCTGGAATCTTAGGATATAACTTTTTAAACTCTTGTACAAATATAACTGTTGACGGAACTATCGTAAAAGCGGTTCGTGAAATTGACGGTGGAAAAGAAACTGTAAGCACATCTTTACCATTAATTATTGGTGGTCAAAAAGGATTAGTTGAAGAGAAAGATTTACGTATCCCGAACATGAGAGGAATTATGACTGCAAGAACAAAAGCGTTAGCAATTCTTGAACCAGTTGATGCTCCTGTAAATACTAAAGCGGTTAAATTTGAAAAACCAGCTCCAAAATCTGCAGTAAAATTAGTTTCTCCAGACAATTTAGATGAGTTAATTAATTTATTACACAACGAGGCGAAAGTAATCTAGTAATCAGTTTTTAGTCACCGTTTTCAGTTACAATAACTTTAAACCTAAAACTTTAAACTTTTAAACAAATAAAATCATGTCAATATTAATATATGCAGAATCTGCAGAAGGAAAATTTAAAAAGGTAGCTTTTGAATTAGCTTCATACGCTAAAAAAATTGCCGAATCATTAGGAACAACTGTTACAGCATTAACTATAAACACAAGCGACGTAAGCGAATTATCGAAATACGGAGTTGATAAAGTTCTTAAAGTAACTAACGATAAATTAGCAGGTTTTACTGCTAAAGCTTATGCTGACGTTATTAAACAAGCAGCTCAAAAAGAAGGTACAAAAGTAGTTTTACTATCTTCTAGTACAGACAGTATTTATCTTTCATCATTAGTTGCAGTTGGCTTAGACGCTGGATTTGCATCAAATGTGGTAGGATTACCTGTAAGCACATCCCCTTTTCAGGTAAAAAGAAATGCTTTTTCTAACAAAGCTTTCAATGTTACAGAAATCAGTACAGATGTAAAAGTATTAGCTCTTGCTAAAAACTCTTATGGTATTTACGAAAGCGCTGGTGCTGCAACTGCAGAAGATTTTAATCCAACAATTGGTGACAATGACTTTGGAGTAAAAGTAGAATCTGTAGAAAAAGTTACTGGAAAAGTATCTATTGCAGATGCTGATATCGTAGTTTCTGGAGGTCGTGGATTAAAAGGACCAGAAAACTGGGGATTGGTAGAAGATTTAGCTGCTGTACTTGGTGCTGCAACCGCATGTTCTAAACCAGTTTCGGATTTAGGATGGAGACCTCATAGCGAACACGTAGGACAAACAGGTAAACCAGTTGCAACAAACTTATATATTGCAATAGGAATTTCTGGTGCTATCCAACATATTGCTGGTATTAACTCATCAAAAGTAAAATTAGTAATCAATAATGACCCAGAAGCTCCTTTCTTTAAAGTAGCAGATTATGGTGTTGTTGGTGATGCTTTTGAAATTGTACCTAAGTTAATTGAGAAATTAAAAGCATTCAAAGCGCAACATTCATAGATTTTAAAAATTCTATACTAAAATAATGCTACCTAAAAATAAGATAATCGTATCTTTGCTTTAGGTAGCTTTTTTGTTCCATATTTTTTGATTAAAATTGCACTTTTATTTTTTACACAAAATTCTAATTAAAATGAGGTATTAATACCTTTTACGTCTGCAACTTATGAGCTTAGTTAAATTATCTATAAAAGGAATTTCATACAGTCAAACTCAAAATGGCGCTTATGCTTTGATTTTGAATGAAGTTGATGGCGAACGAAAGTTACCAATTGTAATTGGTGCATTCGAAGCGCAATCAATTGCTATTGCTTTAGAAAAAGAGATAAAACCACCTCGCCCATTAACACATGATTTATTCAAAAACTTTGCAGAACGATTTGATATTGTTGTTAAGCAAGTTATTATCCACAAATTGGTTGATGGAGTATTCTATTCCAGCTTAATTTGCGAAAGAGATAAAATTGAAGAAATAATCGACGCAAGAACTTCTGATGCTATAGCATTGGCATTGCGTTTTAATGCTCCAATATTTACTTATAAAAACATATTGGATAAGGCAGGAATTTATTTAAAGTCAAACTCTATGGAGAGCGATAAGGATTCTCAAGAAATTGATGATGTTCTTTCTAATCCAGAAACATTTGGTCGCGAAGAAGAATCTAATCAATCTGGCGAAACTTATTCTAAACACACAACTCAGGAACTTAACGAATTATTAGAGCAAGCTGTTCTTCAGGAAGATTATGAAAAAGCAGCCAAGATTCGTGATGAAATTTCGAAGAGAGAATCCTAATGTTTAATTGTGAATTTGTTTATTCGTTTAATCGATTAAACAATTTACCGAATAAACGAATAAACCAAAAATGAAACAATACTTAGACTTAGTACAACATGTTCTTGAGAACGGTTGTCAAAAAGGAGATAGAACCGGAACTGGTACAAAAAGTGTTTTTGGATACCAAATGCGTTTTGATTTAAGTGAAGGTTTCCCAATGGTTACTACCAAAAAATTACACTTAAAATCTATCATATACGAATTACTCTGGTTTTTAAAAGGAGATACTAATATTAAATATCTACAAGAAAACGGAGTTAAAATTTGGGATGCCTGGGCAGACAGCAATGGAGATTTAGGTCCTGTTTACGGACACCAATGGCGTAATTGGAATAGTGAAGAAATCGACCAAATTTCGGAACTGATTACCGAACTTAAAACAAATCCAAACAGTCGCCGAATGTTGGTTTCTGCTTGGAATCCATCGGTATTGCCAGACACAAAAAAATCATTTGAAGAAAATGTAGCCAATAACAAAGCGGCTTTACCTCCTTGTCATGCTTTTTTTCAGTTTTACGTAGCAAGTCCTGACCTTGAAAAAGGCGAAACTAAAGGAAAATTATCTTGCCAATTATACCAACGAAGTGCCGATATCTTTTTAGGAGTTCCATTTAATATTGCATCATATGCTTTATTAACTATGATGATTGCACAAGTTTGCGACCTCGAAGCTGGAGAATTCATCCACACTTTTGGAGATGCACACATTTACAATAACCATTTTGAACAATTGGAATTACAATTAAAACGTGAACCAAAACCATTACCAAAAATGGTTTTAAATCCAGATATAAAAAACATTTTCGATTTTGATTATGATGATTTTACCCTTGTAGGTTATGAACCACATGCAGGAATCAAAGGTAGTGTTGCCGTATAAAACATCAAAATAACAACAATCCGCTTTAACGAGCGGATTTTTTTTATCTCAAAAGATGCAAACCATGCTCTTTCAAGAGCAAAATATCTTACAGGATAAATATTCAACTATCAAAACAGTCCTGTTTCAAAATAAATTTTATCTTTATAATCTAATATTTTACTCATGGAAAAGGAATTACACGAGCAGTATGAATACGCCAGAAGAAGAATCAAACAAAAGAAAACCCTTTATTTCCATTTTGTCTTATTTCTTTTAGGAAGTTTATTTTTATTTATTGCCAATCGGTTTTTTAATGTCTCAAATGGGCAAACTTGGTACCTATGGATAATTACCGCATGGTGTTTTATTTTTATTTTACACTTTATAAAAGTATATATCACCGACCGTTTCATGAATAAGAATTGGGAAAGAGAACAAATTGACCGACTTGTTGCATTACAACAAAAAAGAATAGCTCAGCTAGACTCAAGCATAAATGACAATACCGAAAACAAACTTTAGTTCGAAACAAAATGATTATAATGATTGCGGCAGTTGCCGAAAACAATGCGCTTGGAAAAAATAACGAAATGATTTGGCATTTATCAAATGATTTTAAAAGATTTAAAGCTCTTACCACTGGACATCATATTATAATGGGACGAAAAACATTTGAAAGTTTTCCTAAACCATTACCAAACAGAACTCATATTGTAATAACGCGTCAAGAAGATTATCAACCAGAAGGATGTATTGTTGTAAAAAGCATAGAAGAAGCAATTGCAAAATGTCCCGAAAATGATGATTCGTTTATTATTGGCGGAGGAGAAATTTACAATCTTGGAATGCCATTAGCAGATATTCTAGAAATTACAAGAGTACATCATAGCTTTGAGGCCGATGCTTTTTTTCCAGAAATTAATAAAAAGGAATGGCAACTCGTAGAGGCTGAACCCAACACCAGAGATGAAAAACATCTTTACGATTACACTTACGAGACCTACGTTAGACAATAGCACAAAAAAAAAGTCCCTCAATAATGAGGGACTTTTTTTTGGCAAACAATGATTAGAGAAATGACCTACTCTAGAAAGAGTATTTGATAACATAAAATAAAAATTACAAATATTAAAAATACACCAGAAAAGAATATTATAATATTTGAGATTTTTTGAGAGTACATCTCAAAAAAGCCTTTAATACCAAATACCACGAAGGTACTAAAGACAAAGAAAATTAAAATTTCCAAAAACAAATTTAATCCTAAGAACGTATTTTGCGCTTTAAAAAGAATACTGCTCTCAAAAACAGTACTTTCAAAACAACTTACTAGAACAAACGAGATGATAAGCGCAAGTAGCACCCATTTGATTTGGGTCATTAATTCTCTATTAATCATTGAAAAAATATATACATTTTTACAAAGTAAATTTCCACATTAAATAAGGATCCTACAATACCCACTTTTAGTGATTTTTTACAAATCATTAAAAGTGGGTATAAGAACACAGATCCAAAAATAATTTCATATCGTAATTAAAGAAACTGAATAACAGTTAATACAGATTGTATTATATTTGTACAAATAAAAAAAATGGCAGAGAAAATAACACCTTATAAAGATTCAGCCTTAGGCAAGAAAGAACAAGTAGAACAAATGTTTGATACAATATCAGGAAATTACGATAACTTAAATCGTGTAATTTCATTTGGTATTGACATAAAATGGCGTAAGAAAGTTTTAAAAATAGTTTCGGACAAAAAACCAAAGATAATTCTAGATATTGCAACAGGAACTGGCGACTTAGCTATTTTGATGGCTCAGACAAATGCCGAAAAAATTATTGGCTTAGACATATCTTCAGGAATGCTTGAAGTAGGAAAAAAGAAAATCGCAGCAAAAAACCTTACTCAAACTATTGACATGGTTGTAGGAGATTCTGAAAATTTACCTTTTGGAGACAATCATTTTGATGCAATTACCGTTGCTTTTGGTGTTAGAAATTTCGAAAATCTAGAAAAAGGATTATCAGAAATCTTAAGAGTTTTAAAACCTAATGGTGTTTTTGTAATTCTTGAAACCTCGGTTCCAGAAAAACCTCTATACCGTCAAGGCTACTCTTTTTACACTAAAAATATACTTCCGTTAATAGGAAAATTGTTTTCAAAAGACAATTCAGCTTATGGATATTTGTCAGAATCTGCTGCCGCATTTCCACATGGAGAAGTCTTAAACAATATTTTAAGAAAAATTGGGTTTATAAGTGTCGTGGCTATGCCACAAACATTTGGTGTAGCAACAATATATTCAGCTTCTAAAAAATAGTATGAAAAAAACTGTAATCTTAATTTTACTTGCCCTGACTACAAAAGGATATAGTCAATTTACTAAAAGTATGTTTAGTAAAGATCCTATTATCAATTTGGAAACCTGGCAAAAACAACGCCTTTATTTTGGGTATTACCTCGGATTTAATAGTTATGATTTCAAAATAGACTATAAATCGTATGAAGAAATAAACCAAGACATTCAGGTAAAAAAAACAACTGGATTTAATGTTGGGGTTGTAGCCGATTTAAGATTAATGGAATATATCAACCTTCGTTTTGAACCGGGGTTATATTACACAAAGAGAGATTTATACTTTCCTAATCCCGAATTAACTTCGAAGACAGATTATTTAAGAGAAGTAAGTAGCACTTACATCAATTTTCCTTTGTTATTAAAATTTTCATCTCTAAGAACCGGAAACGTACGTCCTTACCTACTTGGAGGAGTTTCTACAACATTAAATTTATCTAGTAACGCAAAATCTATAGACGACAACTTAGAGCAACGCTTTAGGGTAAAAGCCTGGACTATGAATTATGAATTAGGTTTTGGTATAGATTTCTTTTCAGAGTATTTTATATTCTCTCCTTCTATCAGGGGTTCATTTGGTATTAATGACGAGTTAATACGTGACAAAGACCCAAATAGTCCTTGGACAGGAAATATTGAATCTATAAAATCAAGAGCAATTTTAATTAACTTTACTTTTCATTAAACACATATAACTAGCTATTTCGTTTAAACTCACTAAGTATAATTGCGGTTGCAGTAGCCACATTTAAACTTTCGGTTTTTTGAAGTTCCCCAAATCTAGGAATAGTTAGTCTGTTTTTGATAGTTTTTTCGATTTCGTCGGAAATTCCGTTGGCTTCATTGCCCATTATAATTATCCCTTCTTGGGGTAAAGCTGTTTGGTAAATATTGGATCCGTCCATAAAAGTCCCAAAAACAGGAAGTGGTGTTTGAGCAAGAAAAGCTTTTAAATCAATATAATTTACATTAACCCTGGCAATTGAACCCATTGTAGCCTGAACTACTTTAGGATTATAAATATCTACTGATTCTTTAGAACAAAGCAATTGCTTAATTCCAAACCAATCACAAAGACGTAAAATAGTCCCTAAGTTTCCTGGATCACGAATGTCATCAAGAGCTAAGATTAAACCAGATTCTATTATTTTTTTATCGGCAGGAATTTTAAAAACTGCCAAACAAGAGTTAGGAGTTGATAATGCACTTATTTTTTTTAATTCTTGTGCACTAATTAACGTTTTCTTAGAGACTAAAACAGTCTCAAAATCGTTTTGAGTAGTATATAGGTGTTCCAGTTCAAAGTTGGATTGCAACAATTCTTGAATTACTTTTACCCCTTCGGCAAAAAACAATTGATTAGCAAAACGCTGTTTTTTTTGAAGTAAACCCGATATAAGCTTGATTTGGTTTTTACTAACCATAAAATAATGTACTTTTGAATTAAATATTTTAGAACACTTGAGAAAGAATTCCACAAAAATAGCAGCATTTATTCTAATAGCAATATTTATTTCAGCTTGTAATTCTGTAAAAAGAGTTCCTAACGGCAAAAAGCTTCTTACAAAGAATGAAATTATAGTAAATGACAAGCCTATTAATGACGAAAGCGTGTCCAACCAATTGTACCAAAAACCTAACAGTACGCTTATTGGTGGATACAAGTTGCGCTTAAACTTATACAACTTAGCCAATCCAAATCCAGATTCAACTTTTCAGGCAAAATATAAAAGTAATCCTAAAAGATATGAAAGATTATCAAAATTATTATCTGCAAAACAGGTAGACCGATTAGGACAATCTTTCTTATATAAAGGAATAAATGAGTTTTTTAAAACAACTGGTGAGCCGCCAGTAATTATTGATACTAGCAAGGTAAAAAAATCAGCTACGCGTTTAAAATATCATTATTTTCACAATGGTTATTTTAATGTAAAAACTGCTTTTACAATTGATAGTGTAGCCGCAAAAAAAGCCAAGATTCGTTACAATATTACAACAGGACAACCATTTCTCTTAGATACTATCAGTACTAACATATCATCTCCTGATGTAGATTCTTTATATAACAAAAGCATTGAAAACACAGTATTAAAATCTGGAAATCAATACAAAACAAGTGATTTAGAGGATGAAAAAAACCGTATAACAACTTACTTTAGAAATCACGGTGTATATTATTTTCAATCTAACAATGTTACCTATAATATTGACACGATAAATAAAAAGAACAAAGCTAATATCGATTTAATCATAAAAGATTATAGTTATCAAGACAAAGATTCTAGTAGAACTATGCCTTTTAAAATCTACAAAATTAGCGACGTTAACATATACACAGACTATTCTGCTGCAAATGCCAAATTAGAAATTAAAGATAGTACTACCTATAAAAACTTTAATTTATACAGTTACAAGAAATTAAAATATAGGCCTTACGCTATAACCGATGCTATCTTTATTACCAAAGGAAGCACATTTGCTGATTATAAAACAACTCTTACAACCCGATATTTAAACAATTTAAAGATATTTAATTATCCGTCTATTCATTATGAAGTCGACAAAAGAGATTCGACTGCACAATCTTTAATCGCCAAGATATACTTAACTCCTAGAAAAAAATATAGTTTCCAAACGACATTGGATGTTACACACTCGAATATTCAGGATTTCGGAATTGGATTTAGTCTTTCTGAAACAATTCGAAATGTTTTTAATCGTGCCGAAACACTAGAAATAGCTGGTCGTGTTAATGTTGGTTCTTCACAAGATTTAGCAAATCCAAACGGAACTTTCTTTAATGCTTCTGAATATGGGGTTGATATTAAACTGAATGTACCTAGAATATTAATGCCTTTTGGAACTGAAAAAATCATTCCAAAAAGTATGATTCCGTCTACGGTAATGACTGCTGGTTTTGCAAAACAGCGTAACATTGGTCTTGATAAAGAAAATTTTACGGGTGCATTTACCTATAACTGGACTCCAAAAAGAAATAACACTGCACGTGTCGATCTTTTGAACATACAATATGTGCGAAATTTAAATCCGCAAAATTACTACAGAGTATATCGTTCCTCTTACAATGCTTTAAATGATATTTCACAAGAATACACTTATAACGACAAGCCTCTATTTGTTGACGATAATAATGATTTAGTAATAGACGAGGGCACATCAGGTTTTACAAAAGAGGTATTAGACAAAACAATTCCTGTTTCTAGTGATGATTATCAATCGGTAGAAAGCATCGAAGAAAGAAGGATTAGACTTACGGAAAATGATTTTATCTTAGCATCTAATTACACATTCACAAAAACGACAAAAAAAGATTTATTAGATAATACTTTTTATCTTTTTAAAGCAAAAATCGAAACTGCCGGATCATTACTTTCTCTAATCTCTCAAGCTGCTAGTTTGCAAAAAAATGCAAATGGGAACTATGAAATTTTCAATTTAGAATATTCAGAATATTTAAAGACCGAATTTGACTACATTAAACACTGGGATTTATCTAAAGAAAAAGTAATTGCTGTACGAACGTTTTTTGGAATTGCTGTTCCTTTTGGTAATTCAGATTATGTACCTTTTTCAAGAAGTTACTATTCTGGAGGTTCAAATGACAATAGAGCCTGGCAACCCTATTCACTAGGACCAGGAAGCACAGGAGCTGTTAATGATTTTAATGAAGCCAATATGAAAATCGCTATTAGCGGTGAATTTAGATATAAGATTTTAGGGAAGTTAAAAGGAGCTATTTTTGCAGATGCAGGAAATATCTGGAATGTACTAGATAATGTAACGGATGAAAAAGCAACATTTAAGAACTTAAGCGACCTTAAAGACATCGCACTAGGAACAGGAATAGGGTTTCGCTATGATTTGAGTTTTTTCGTAATCCGTTTTGACTTAGGATTTAAAACCTATAATCCTGCTTACGAAATGAACAAACGCTGGTTCAGAGATTACAATTTCGGACACTCAGTTTTAAATTTTGGAATAAATTATCCTTTCTAATGCTAATTAATTCTTATTTTTGCAACCTAAAAACTAAAAAACAACTAAAAAGAATTACAATGGCACACAATATTAAACCAGGAGTAGCAACAGGGGATCAAGTTCAAGAGATTTTTAATTATGCAAAAGAAAAAGGATTTGCACTTCCTGCAGTAAACGTTACTGGATCAAGTACAATCAATGGAGTTCTTGAAACTGCAGCAAAACTGAATGCGCCAGTTATTATTCAATTTTCTAACGGTGGAGCACAATTTAACGCTGGAAAAGGATTATCTAATGCTAACGAAAAATCAGCAATTGCTGGTGGAATCGCTGGAGCAAAACACATTCATACTTTAGCAGAAGCTTACGGTGCAACAGTAATTTTACATACTGACCACTGCGCAAAAAAATTATTACCTTGGATTGATGGTTTACTAGATGCTTCTGAAAAACATTTTGCAGAAACAGGAAAACCTTTATTCAGTTCTCATATGATTGACTTATCTGAAGAGCCAATCGAAGAAAACATCGAAATTTGTAAAGGCTATTTAGCTAGAATGAGCAAAATGGGAATGACTCTTGAAATCGAGCTTGGTATTACAGGTGGTGAAGAAGACGGTGTTGACAACTCTGATGTTGATAGCTCTAAATTATATACTCAACCAGAAGAAGTAGCTTATGCTTACGAAGAATTATCTAAAGTAAGTCCTAAATTTACAATTGCAGCAGCTTTTGGAAACGTTCACGGTGTTTACAAACCAGGAAACGTAAAATTAACTCCAAAAATCTTAAAAAATTCTCAAGATTTCGTTCAAGACAAATTCAAAACTGGTCATAACCCAGTAGATTTCGTTTTCCACGGAGGTTCAGGTTCTACACTTGAAGAAATTAGAGAAGCTATTGGATACGGTGTTATCAAAATGAACATTGATACAGATTTACAATTTGCATATACTGAAGGGATTCGTGATTATATGGTTAAAAACATTGACTATTTAAAAACACAAATTGGTAACCCAGAAGGCGCTGATGTTCCTAACAAAAAATATTATGACCCAAGAAAATGGGTACGTGAAAGCGAAGTAACATTCAATACAAGACTTGAGCAAGCTTTTGCTGACTTGAATAACGTAAATACACTTTAAATTTTAGATTTCGTAATTTAGATTTCGGACTTCTAAAAAGCCTGAAATCTAAATTTTGAATCAGATTGAAAAATCTAAACTTTAATCCCGATAACTATCGGGACTACATTCTAAATTAAAAAAAATGGCTTGGTTTAAAAGACACGAAAAAGGGATTACAACTGCTACCGAAGACAAAATGGATGTCCCAAAAGGACTTTGGTACAAATCTCCAACTGGAAAAATTATTGATGCTGATGAGTTGGCTCGTAACTTATTTGTGAGCCCAGAAGATGATTTCCATGTTAGAATTGGAAGCGCAATCTATTTTGAGATTTTATTTGATAACAACGAGTTTGTTGAATTAGATAAAAACATGACATCTAAAGATCCTTTGCATTTTGTGGATACAAAAAAATATGCAGAAAGATTAAAAGATGTAATGGAGAAAACTCACTTAAAAGACGCTGTGCGTACAGGAGTGGGAAAATCTAAAGGAAAAGAACTTGTTATTTGCTGTATGGACTTTGCCTTTATTGGTGGATCTATGGGAGCTGTAGTAGGTGAAAAAATTGCTAGAGGAATTAATCATGCTATCAAAAACAAATTACCATTTGTAATGATATCTAAATCTGGTGGAGCACGTATGATGGAAGCAGCTTACTCTTTGATGCAGTTAGCCAAAACATCTGTTAAACTTGCCCAACTTGCCGAAGCTGGATTACCATACATTTCGTTATGTACAGACCCTACAACAGGAGGAACAACTGCTTCTTATGCTATGTTAGGAGATATTAATATTTCTGAGCCTGGTGCTTTAATTGGATTTGCAGGACCAAGAGTTGTAAGAGATACTACAGGAAAAGATTTACCTGAAGGTTTCCAAACTGCTGAATTCCTTTTAGAACATGGCTTTTTAGACTTTATAACGCCTAGAAAAGAATTGAAAGACAAGATAAACTTGTATATCGATTTGATTCAAAACAATACAATTAGATAGTTTACAAACTTCTAAAAATACCAAAATCCCATTCGCTACGGCAAATGGGATTTTTTTATATCTTTATTTCAAATACTAATATATGAAAAGCGCTTTTATCAGTTTTATTACTTGCTTATTCCTTTTTAATTGTACCAAGAAAGAAGAAAAGACTGTTGCAAAAAACATCACTTATATAATTTCGAAAGAAGATATTAAACTCCAAAAATATACCGACTCATTAAAAAATAATGAAAGTAAAATAGTACTCCCAAACTCAAAAGGATTTTATTATGGAGAAAACCAACTTATCATTGACAACAAAGGGAATTTCCTCTATTACCAAAGAGAATACATTCAAATCCTATGTAACTATGGACAAGAGAATGACACACTACCCCATTTTATAAACTTAAAGACTGAGGATATTATAAAGATTCCACAAAAAAGCTTGAGTGATTTCATCTCGGAAAACATCATAACAAAAGAAAAAAGAAGACAAATTTTAATAATTGCATCCCAAAGGGACACTATTACAAATACCTACTTTTTAAATTTCATAAAAAATAGCCATTTACAAGCATATCATATCAGGAGAACAACACAAGAAGAAGACACTGTACTGAAGTACAAAAAGAACGATAAATATTATTATTCTGATTCTATAAACTGGGACAAAACAAAAATCAAATTCCCTAATTACAAAATCAAAGACTAAAACTACAATCATTCAACTTTACCGCAACACGATGATAAATAACCTATTGGTATGAGTACAAAGATGGGAGACTTCGTCTCAATCTGACATCTGATTATATTATTACAGACCTATATTGCGTAGAGACACTACGGACTTAAACTTCTACTCCTTTCTCTCCAATCTTGTCACCCTGAGGAACTAAGGATCTCCACAAGAAACTAACACTAACTTGATTTTAAATTATCGAGCTACTCACGAAGGTTCTTCCTGCGTCAGAAAGAAAAACAAGTTTAGGATTACTATAACAAACCAATATTGCGTAGACGCACTGCGGTGCGTCTCTACAGAAAACCTTTATGTCTTTGTTCCTCTGAACCTCAGAACCTCAAAAAAACCTACATTCCTGTTCTAATAGCTTCAACAGGATCTAATTTGGAAGCAGATATTGCAGGAAGAATCCCAGCGATTAATCCAATTAATGCTGCAAGCCCAGTTCCCAGAAGAATATTACCCATTCCGAGTACAAACTCAAAATCGAGTGCTTTGGTAAGAATCACAGAAATTAACCAAACCAGAATTAACCCGATTGCTCCGCCAATTACTGAAAGAATAATTGCCTCAAACAAAAACTGAAACATGATAAATCTATTTTTTGCCCCCAAAGACTTCTGAATTCCAATAAGATTCGTTCGTTCTTTTACAGAAACAAACATAATATTTGCAATCCCGAAACCACCAACAAGAAGAGAGAATCCGCTTATTATCCAACCCATCATATTCATCTGTCCGATAATTCCATCTATAAAATCTGTAAACCCTGAAAACACATTAACAAAGAAATTATCGATTTGTCCTGCTTTCAAACCTCTAACGGCTCTTAATTTCTGAGACACTTCGGCTTTATATGCATCCATATCAATTCCTTTTTCAGGCTTCAATACAATTACCGGAGTCATCCCATCATTATTATCACCATACATACGACGTAAAAAATTTGCTGGAAAAAATACCGATGTATCATTACTATCTCCAAACAAACCTGCTCCTTGCTTTTTCACGACACCTATAACAGTGAAACGTTGCCCGTACAAACGAATATTTTTCCCGATAGGTTCTTCGTCTCCAAAAAGACCTTCGGCTATATCATGTCCTAAAACTATAACTGGTGTTCCAGAATTTGATTCTGATTCGTTATAAAAACGACCTTTCTCAAAATCCAAACCTTCGATTTCCATAAATTCATACGAAACTGGAACTACATTTACATCACTAACTGTTTTAGAATCGTATTTTAAACTTTCACGCTTAACAAAAAGCTGATATCCTACCTGGTTTGTATTTGTAAGAGAATTTTTCAGATAAGTATATTCATCATATTTTACGTTTGGAAATTGTTCTCTTTTCCATTGCGGAATATCTGATGGACCAAAAGGAAACTTCATTAAATAAATCGTATTTTTATCTAAGCTACTTAAATCCTTAGTAATTTTTCTATTCAAAGAATCTACAGCTGCGAGTACTGCGATGATTGAAAAAATACCAATGGTAACTCCCAACAAAGACAACAACGTTCTTAGTTTGTTACTACGTAAGGCATTCATCGCAAAACCAAAACTTTCTTTTAATAATCGAAGATAAAGCAGCATAGATTTTAAATTTACATTAAAGTAAAATTCAATAAATTTTAGTCAAAAACCTAATAAAAATTCACTTACTCATAGGTAGGATTTTTTAAGAGAATGTTACATAAAATGATGATTTTTATAATCAAAAAAAAACTATTTTTGCACCTTCATAATTATAACTACACAATGAGCACAACAAAAACTATTCAATCGGCATTAATTTCAGTCTTTTCCAAAGATGGGCTTGAACCAATTGTAAGAAAACTACACGAACAAAAAGTAACATTTTACTCTACTGGAGGAACGGAAGATTTTATTAAAAACTTAGGAATTCCTGTAGTTCCTGTAGAAGACATAACTTCTTTTCCTGAAATTCTTGGTGGACGAGTTAAGACTTTACACCCGAAAATTTTTGGTGGAATCTTAAACCGTCAAGATAACGAAAGTGATGTACAACAAATGAAGGAATTTGACATTCCTCAAATTGATTTAGTAATTGTTGATTTATACCCATTCGAAAAAACAGTTGCTTCTGGAGCTAGTGAAACAGATATTATCGAGAAAATTGATATTGGTGGAATTTCATTAATCCGTGCTGCTGCAAAAAACTTTAAAGACACTACTATTGTAGCTTCGGTAAATGAGTACAGCTTATTGTTGGATTTAATTACAGAACAAAACGGAGCAACAACTCTTGAGAACAGAAGATTACTTGCTACAAAAGCATTTCATGTTTCATCTCATTATGATACTGCAATTTTCAACTATTTTAATACTGACGATACTATTTACAAAGAAAGTATTGCTGACGGACAAGTGTTACGATATGGTGAAAACCCACATCAAAAAGGATTTTTCTTTGGAGATTTTGACGCAATGTTCAAAAAACTACACGGAAAAGAATTATCGTACAACAACTTACTTGATGTAGATGCTGCTGTAAACTTAATTGCAGAATTTAAAACTGACGGACCTACGTTTGCAATTTTAAAACACAATAACGCTTGTGGTTTAGCTACAAGAAAAAACATTAACGAGGCTTATTTAGCAGCTTTGGCTTGCGATCCAACATCTGCATTTGGTGGAGTTTTAATTTCTAACACAAAAATTGATTTAGCTACAGCTCAAGAAATAAATAAATTATTTTGCGAAGTAGTAATCGCTCCAAGTTATGACAATGAAGCAATTACAGTTTTAGAAGAAAAGAAAAACAGAATTATATTGGTTCAAAATGAGGTAGAATTACCTACAAGACAAGTGAGAACATGTCTAAACGGGCTTTTAGTTCAAGATAAAAATAATATTACCGACAATAAAGCGCATTTAAGAACCGTTACAATTACTGCACCTACAGAGCAAGAAGTAGAAGATTTAATATTCGCTTCAAAGATTTGTAAGAACACAAAATCGAATACAATCGTATTTGCAAAAAACGGAACTTTAATTTCATCTGGAACGGGACAAACCTCTCGAGTAGACGCTTTGGTTCAAGCAATTGACAAAGCAAAAGCATTTGGATTTGATTTAAATGGAGCTTCGATGGCAAGTGACGCATTTTTCCCTTTTCCGGATTGTGTAGAATTAGCCAAAAAAGCAGGAATTACAGCTGTAATTCAGCCAGGTGGATCAATAAAAGACGAATTAAGCATAAATTATTGCAATGAAAATAAAGTTGCAATGGTATTTACAGGAACGCGTCATTTTAAACATTAATTTGTTTAACTTTGTGCGTTACTAATTTATAACTTTTAAACCCCTAAAAAACTTATGGGATTTTTTGATTTCATGACCGAGGATATTGCGATAGACCTTGGTACCGCAAACACTTTAATCATACATAATGATAAAGTCGTTATTGACAGTCCTTCAATCGTGGCACGTGATAGAATATCAGGCAAAATCATTGCTGTTGGTAAGGAAGCCAATATGATGCAAGGTAAAACCCATGAAAACATAAAGACCATAAGGCCACTTAAAGACGGGGTTATCGCCGACTTTGATGCTTCTGAGAAAATGATCAATATGTTCATCAAAAGTATTCCTGCATTAAAAAAGAGAATGTTTACTCCTGCATTACGTATGGTGGTATGTATTCCTTCTGGAATTACTGAAGTAGAGATGCGTGCAGTAAAAGAATCGTGCGAAAGAGTAAATGGTAAAGAAGTTTATTTGATTCACGAACCAATGGCTGCGGCAATTGGTATTGGTATCGATATTATGCAACCAAAAGGAAACATGATTGTTGATATCGGTGGTGGAACAACTGAAATTGCAGTAATTGCATTAGGTGGAATTGTATGTGACAAATCAGTAAAAATTGCTGGTGATGTATTTACAAATGATATCGTTTATTACATGCGTACACAACACAACTTATTTGTTGGAGAAAGTACTGCTGAAAAAATAAAAATTCAAATTGGAGCCGCTATCGAAGATTTAGATGGACCTCCAGAAGATATGTCAGTTCAAGGTAGAGATTTACTTACTGGTAAACCAAAACAAGTAGATGTTTCTTACCGTGAAATTGCTAAAGCATTAGACAAATCAATTCAACGAATTGAAGATGCTGTAATGGAAACATTATCTCAAACACCTCCAGAATTAGCAGCCGATATTTACAATACAGGTATTTATCTTGCAGGTGGAGGATCTATGTTAAGAGGTCTTGATAAAAGAATTTCGCAAAAAACAGATTTACCTGTTTACATTGCTGAAGATCCATTAAGAGCAGTAGTTCGTGGAACTGGAATGGCACTTAAAAACATTGCAAAATTTAAAAGTATCTTAATCAAATAAGATAAACAATTATTATATATTTCCTCAGAGCTAAAATTTATAAAACTTAGCTCTGAAGGAATTTTGAAACTTAAAGCATATCCTGAAACAAAATAACCAAGCAAGAAATGCAGCAGATATTTAATTTTATTATAAGAAACAGTAATCGGTTACTGTTTTTGCTGCTTTTAGGTATTTCGTTGGGTCTCTCCATTCAATCTCATTCTTTTCATAAAAGTAGAGTTATTAGTTCTGCTAATTTCTTGAGCGGTGGTGTTTACGAAAAAATAAACAGCGTAAATGAATATTTGAATTTAAGAAAAGAAAACGACGAATTGGTTCTTGAAAACGCAAGACTAAAAAGTCTTTTATTTAATGCAGAAGACACTACCAAATTACCTCTTCCAGACAGCATTAAAGGCGTTAAACCTGCCGATATTATCGTTTCGAAAGTGATACATAACTCTTATAATGTACATGAAAACTACATTACTATAAACTCTGGTTCTAATGAAGGAGTTAAACCTGATATGGGAGTAATCAATAGTTTAGGAATCATAGGTATTGTAGATAATACATCGCCAAGATACGCTACTGTTGTAAGTATTCTTAATATCAAATCACAGATTAATGCCAAAATAAAGAAATCAAATCATTTTGGTTCTTTAATCTGGAATGGAAAAAGCACTGGTTTTGTTCAGTTAATAGATGTTCCCAGACTGGCTTCTGTACGTAAAGGAGACACTATTGTAACTGGTGGTCAATCGGTAATTTTCCCTGAAAATATTGGAATTGGTACTGTAGAGAATATATACACATCTAAGGAAACAAATTATTATACAATCAATGTCAAATTATTTAATGACATGACAAATTTAGGACATGTATATATTATCAAAAGTAGAGATAGAGAAGAGCTTATTAAATTAGAAAAAAGAGAAAAAGATGAATAGCGCGTTGTTAATCAATATTTCTCGATTTATCCTGCTATTGGCAGTTCAGATTATTATTTTTAATAACATGAACTTCCTTGGCTATATAAGTCCGTTTCCTTACATACTTTATATCATATTATTTCCTGTAAACGGAAACAAATCTGGTCTTATAGTATCTAGCTTTTTACTCGGCCTTGTAATGGATATGTTTTGTAATTCGGGAGGAATACACGCAACAGCTTGTTTAATTCTTGCCTATTACAGACCTTATATATTTAAATTTTCATTTGGATTGAGTTACGAATACCAAACTATAAAATTAAACGATTCTTTAACCCCTGAACGATTCTCGTTTTTATTAGTATCGGTATTATTACATCATATAATACTGTTTACATTGGAGGCTTTCCAGTTTAACTTCATTTTAGATGTTTTACTTCGTACATTATTCAGTACCATATTTACCATTATAACCTGTATCATAATAATATATCTTATTAAGCCCAACAGAAGATGAGAAAAGTTCTGCTGCCCTCTTTAATAATCATTGCAGCATCTTTGCTAGTAATTCGCATATTCTATTTACAAATTATAGACGATTCTTTTAAACTTAAATCAGAGAATAATGCTATAAAGATAAAATACGACTATCCCGAAAGAGGTTATATATACGATAGATACGGTAAATTATTAGTTGCTAATCAGGCATCTTATGATATCATGGTTATCCCTAGAGAGATAAAAAACATAGATACCTTAGAATTTTGTCAACTCTTGAATGTTACCAAAGAAGATTTTATAAAAAAAATCGAGAAGGCTAAAGTATATAGCCCTCGATTACCATCTGTATTTTTAGCACAGTTAAACAAAAGTGAATTTGCTGCTTTTCAAGAGAAAATCAGAAAATTTGAAGGTTTCTATTTCCAAAAAAGATCGTTACGTGATTATGAAGTCGATTATGGCGCTAACATTTTTGGTTTTATTACTCAGGTAAATGAAAAATTAGTTTCCAAAAACCCTTATTACAACAGTGGAGATTTAATTGGGAAACAAGGTGTAGAAGAAAGCTATGAAGATGTTTTACGCGGAATTAAAGGTGTAAAATATATTCAAAAAGACAAATACAATAGAGAAATAGGTTCCTATAAAGACGGAAAATATGACACAATCGCCGTACAAGGAGAAGACATCAACCTAACGATTGATGCTGAACTTCAAAAATACGGAGAAGAGTTAATGATTAACAAACGTGGTGGGATTGTAGCTTTAGAACCTAAAACTGGCGAAATCTTAGCTTTAGTTACTGCCCCATCTTATGATCCTGGTATTTTAGTTGGTAGACAACGTTCTAAAAACTATACTTTATTGTATCATGATTCAATTGCAAAACCATTATACGATCGTGGATTATTAGCCGAATATCCTCCAGGTTCACCATTTAAAATCCTAACAGGTTTAATTGGTTTACAGGAACAAGTAATAAACGAAAACACGACGTTTTTTTGTCACCATGGATTCAGTTATGGAAGAGGTCGTTTTATGAAATGTCATAGCCACGCACCAAACCAACAGTTACATAATGGTATTTACAATTCATGTAATACTTATTTCGCCCAGACTTACATGCTTACCATAAACAAATACAACAATCCTGCTTACGCAGTTGACATATGGAGCAACCACGTAAAAAGCTTTGGTCTAGGTCAGTTTATGGGATATGATTTACCAACAGGTAAAAAAGGAAATATACCAACCTCTAAAACATATAAGAAAATTTATCCTAACGGAGGCTGGAGAAGTACAACAATTGTATCCAACTCGATAGGTCAAGGTGAAGTTTTAATGACACCAATTCAGTTAGCAAATATGATGGCTACAATAGCCAATCAAGGTCATTACTACACACCTCATATCATTAAAAAAATTGAGGGAGAAAAAATAGACCCTAAATTCACGACTAAACACGAAACTACGATAGACAAAAAATATTTCCCTCCTATAATCAGCGGATTATTTGATGTTTACAACCTAGGAACTGCTAGTAGGTTACGTGTTGAAGGGATTGACATTTGTGGAAAAACGGGTACTGCTGAGAATTTTGCTAAAATCAATGGCAAAAGAACACAACTTAAAGACCATTCTATATTTGTGGCATTTGCACCAAAAGACAATCCGAAAATTGCGATAGCAGTAATGATCGAAAACGGAGGATTTGGAGCAACAATTGCAGGACCTATAGCCAGTTTAATGATTGAGAAATACCTTCGTAAAAAAATCACAAGAAACGATTTAGAAATTCGCATTCTAAACACAAGCTTGAAAGACCAATATGCAAAATTAGGAGGAATGACTGAAGCTAGTTTAATAGAAACTACACCTAAAGATTCTGTTATGAGAGCAAAAATGAACAAGCCTAAACCTAAAGAAGTTAAAACAACAAAAGTAGATACAACTCAAAAAAACTAATAAAGAGATTCATTCCTGATGAAAAATCAAAGTGTAAAAAATAATATTGACTGGATAAGTGTAATCATCTATATCGCATTAGTGGTAATGGGATGGTTAAACATATACTCATCTTCTCTATCCTCTACTGATGGTACTTCTGAGAAACAGCTGATTTTTATTTTGCTTACTATCCCTTTAATTTTTGTGGTACTTTTTGTAGATGGTAAATTCTATGAAAAATATGCCAGTATCATTTTTGGAGTTGCTTTATTATCACTAGTCGGATTGTTCTTTTTCGGAAAAACCATAGCAGGACAGCGTTGTTGGTATGCCATAGGAAGTTTTACTTTACAACCATCAGAGTTTACTAAATCTGCAACTGCACTTGCATTAGCAAAATACTTAAGTGATACACAAATAAACCTAAAAGACGTTAACAGGCAAATACAAGCCCTTGCAATTGTTTTTTTACCTGTAATATTAATTCTTCCTCAACCCGATCCAGGAAGTGCTTTAATATACTGTATCTTTTTAATCGTATTATATCGCGAAGGACTTCCTTCCTGGTATATATGGACTGGCTTTATAGCAATCCTTTTATTTGTATTAACTCTTGTTTTAGAACCAGAATACGTAATACTCATATCCATATTGGTTCTCCTTATAATGCATTTTAAAAGCAGGGCTGTAGATAGGAATTTCATTTTAAGCGGTATACTACTTGCACTTATATCTGGCTTCGTTTTATCTGTAGATTACGTTTTTGACAATGTCTTTAAGCAACATCACCGAGACCGTTTTAATATCTTATTAGGAAAAACAGTCGATATGAAAGGTATTGGATACAATACCAATCAATCTGAAATTGCGATTGGATCTGGCGGATGGATAGGTAAAGGTTTCTTAGAGGGAACTCAAACCAAAGGAGGATTTGTACCTGAGCAACATACTGATTACATCTTTACTACGGTAGGAGAAGAATGGGGATTTGCTGGTTCTATAGTAGTCATCGCCTTATTTGTTGGACTATTTTTAAGAGTTATTTATTTGGCCGAAAGGCAAAAAACAAAATTTAGCCGGGTATATGGATACTGTGTTGCTAGTATTTTGTTTATTCACTTTTTTGTAAATATTGCCATGGTTATTGGTATTTTCCCAACTATTGGGGTTCCACTTCCTTTCTTCTCTTATGGAGGTTCAGGATTATGGGGATTCACCATTTTGCTTTTTATCTTCCTAAAAATGGATGCTAATAAAGTAAATGAGTGGTAGCTTCACGCCAAATAAACTAAAAAGCCCAAGCTTTATAATCTGTATTTTTCTCTAAACTATCCTCTATTTTATCATCTAGATGGGGAAAGAAATCTATGCCTGTTAATTTTTCGATACTATCTACCGAAACTACAAACTCGTACAAAGGTCTTTCACTTTTTTCATTTGGAACTAAAAATGCGATCATTTTATATTTCCCATTAGACTCATCTAATAGTACTTTATAGAAATATTTAGGCACTAGCACATTTTCTTTTCCAATTGTAGTATTCGAGTCGGTAAGAACTCCGCCAGTTACCACATAAATATCATCATATTTTACAGCCCAATAACGTACTTTTTGCTCTAGCCTATTCCAAACTCCGTCATTAAATTCGTGTATTTGTGGTGAAATATTCGAGGTTAAAAAAGTATCTTCATACGCCTTTTTATCAAACTCCATATCTCCGGCTGGACAAAGGTGCCCTTTATCATAACCCGATTTTTTGTAATTACGCCAATCTGCAGAGCCTGTAGTTACTTTTGGATCTTCATTAAAGTAAGGCCTTTTAAAATCATTATTCTTGATATAGTTTTTCTTTAACTCGTAAGCAACCCATTCTGCTTGTTCAAACTTTTCATTATACGAAAGCGTGTAATAATCGTGTTTTACGATTTGATTTGTTGTAGAAGTAGGTAAGTAATCAAACTCCGTATTATCGTCTTTATATAAAGCTGTTTCGCCCTTTAAACTATCTTTTACATTAGAATCAGAACTATTGCTACCACTTCCTGAATCCTTTTTACAAGAAGAAAGAAATACAACTGCAAAACCAACCAACAAAACTCTTTTTACAATTACCATAAAATCATTATTAAAACCTTAAATAGTGCTCGCATCATTTTACAAAAACACGAATCCAAAGTTAACTAAATGAATCCAATAAAAAATGCTCCAAAAATCATGATGATTTTTGGAGCATTTTATTAATTAACTAAAAATTTAATGCTTTTACTAAGCGCTATAATTTAGAAGCTAGCTTGTCTTTCTTTGATTTACCAGGAATCGAAGATTGCCTTGCACCACTTTTAGACTGTAAATCATCTAATACATTTATAGCTTCTTCTACATATATATCTTTTGCTAAAGCTTGATGCCAGCTTTCTCTTTTCTCTTTTAAAGAAGGATCTTTGGCCATCTCTGCAGTTTCGTATGGTAACGAAGTAAACTGTAAGTTATTTTTATAATCCGTAATTGGTTTATATTTTTTAGCTTCTGCCTCTACCTCTGTTTGAGTTTTCTTGAAATCATCTATATTCAAGCTATACGTATTCTCTTTGCTCTTAGTATCAATCCATTTTGCATTATCCTCTATTAATTGGAATTGAGGATTTTGTGCGATACGCATTTTACTATTTGCAATAGCTTGGTTAAAATTAGAACCATTATTCCAAACACTATATTCTGCTGGATCTATTTTATCCCATGGCATAGCATTATCAATATCACGCTCACCCATTTTTAAGTAAGCATAACGATCTGGTGCAACAATATCACTACGCACACCTTCTAGTTGTGTAGATCCACCATTGATTCTATAGAACTTTTGAGTTGTAATTTTTAAAGCTCCTAAATCACCAAAATCACTACTACGAACAAACTGATTTAAATCGATAACGTTTTGAACTGTACCTTTTCCGTACGTTTGTTTACTACCAATAATAACTCCTCTTTTGTAATCCTGAATTGCAGCAGCAAGAATTTCTGAAGCCGAAGCAGAGAAACCATTTACCATAATTACTAAAGGTCCATCCCACTCTATCTTTTTATCACGATCGTAAAGAACTTCTTTTTTTCTACCAGCAGATTTAATCTGCACTATAGGACCTTGCTCAATAAATAATCCAGCAATGTCAACAACTGTAGATAAAGAACCTCCACCGTCATCACGAACATCCAGAATAATACCGTTTACATTCTCTTTTTTAAGTCTTTCAACCTCTAGAGCAATATCTTTTCCTGCATCTCTACCATCTTTGTTTTCAAAATCGATATAAAATTTAGGCAAATAAATTACTCCATATTTCAATCCGTTTTTATCTACAATACTAGATTTAGCATACGTTTCTTCAATCTCTACAATATCTCTGATGATAGAAATTACTTTAATAGTTCCGTCTACTTTTTTAACTGTAAGGCGAACTTCTGTTCCTTTATGTCCTTTGATTTTCTTAACTACATCGTCAAGACGCATACCCACAACATCTACAGGTTCATCAGTCCCTTGTCCTACTTTTATAATTAAATCACCTGCTTCTAATTCTTTACCTCTCCAAGCTGGTCCGCCTGAAATAAGTTCTGAAATTTCGGTAAAGTCATTTTTCTTTTGCAGCTTAGCACCAATACCTTCAAGTTTACCACTGATGTTAACGTCAAAACGCTCTTTTTCTTCTGGTGCAAAATAACTTGTATGAGGATCAAAACGAGCCATGATAGAGTTTACATAAACTGAAAACCAATCACTTCTATCTAAATCTTTAATAAAACCAAAATATTCATCTAATGATTTTAATGAATTATCTCTAGTTTCTTTTTCTAAAGCCTCAAATGTTTTTGCTTTATAAGCTGGGTCTTTTACTTTCTTTTCGTCTTCGATATTCTCTTTGGTTACAAGAGAAGATAGTGTAGATAACTTAATTTGTTTTCTCCACTTCTCTACCAATTCGGCAGGAGTTTTTGCGTAAGGTGAATGCTCGTAATCTGTACTAAAAGTTTCGTTTACTTTATAGTTAAACGGATGAGCTAAAATAAGTTTGTATCTCTTTTTTCCCTCTTCCATTCTTTTCATCAAACGCGCATAAGTAAGATTAAAGAAAGTTAAATCTTTATTTACAAATTGATCATCTAATTGCAACTCATATCTAGAAAATTCATCGATATCAGCTTGCAAGAAAAATCTTTTGGATGGATCCAATGCTTCGATATAATCCTTATAAACTCCTTTAGAAAACTCATCGTTCATAACAGGAGGATTATAATGTCCTTTCTCGATTACAAAGGCAAGTAATTCCAAAAGCATCTTATCTTTATTCGGGTCTGGGTCTATACCTTTATCGCTATTAATTTTAAATGCAAACAATGTAGCAGATAAACAAATAACGGCTAGGATAATTTTATAATTTCGTTTCATAAATTTAATAATAGCATTCATCAATTTTTTAATCTAATTTACGGTAAAAACTATGCCAACAAAGTACGAGTCGTATAATTTTTTGTTAAAGATATAAATATAGTTTTTCTTTCAATTAATTAAAAGCGCGAAGTTCGCAAATTTAAGATATTTTGTTACTATTTTAAGAAAACCAGTTACTACATTTGCTAATAAAAACCCTACATACCTAATTTTTCCTTTATATTTTACAAAATGAATTCAAAAAAACCTTTGATCTTAGTAACTAATGACGATGGCGTTTCGGCTCCCGGAATTAGAGCTTTAATTAGTGTAATGTCTCAAATTGGCGAAGTTGTAGTTGTAGCGCCAGACAAACCACAAAGCGCAATGGGTCATGCCATCACTATAAACAGTACTTTATACCTAAATAAATTATCTAAAGAAGGAGATTTAGTTACAGAATACAGTTGTTCTGGAACTCCGGTAGATTGTGTAAAACTTGCAGTAAACGAAATTTTAAAACGCAAACCAGATTTATGTGTTTCGGGAGTAAACCACGGATCAAACTCCTCTATAAATGTAATATATTCAGGAACTATGAGTGCAGCTGTTGAAGCTGGTATCGAAGGAATTCCTGCAATAGGCTTTTCATTATTAGATTATGACTGGAATGCAGATTTTGAAAGCATAAAATCTTTTATCAAAAAAATCACTCTTGAAGCACTGGAAAACAAATTACCTGAAGGAGTTGTTTTAAACGTGAACTTTCCGAAATTAAAAGAGAACGAAATCAAGGGAATTAAAATTTGTCGTCAAGCGAAAGCACAATGGATGGAAAAATTCGATAAAAGAAAAACTCCATCTGGCAAGGATTACTATTGGCTTTCGGGCGAATTTGTAAATCAGGATAAAGGCGAAGATACTGATGAATGGGCATTAGAAAATGGTTACATATCTGTAGTACCAGTACAATTTGACTTAACGGCACATCATACAATGCAACAACTTAATACCTGGAAATGGAATGAATAATTCAAGAAATAAAAAAGATTTACTTATAGGTTTTATTATAGGATTGATGGCTTCACTATTAGGAAGCTTTCTCTTTCTTACTTTACTTACTGATTTTGATGTTTCGAACGGAATGGAAAGCATCCGAATCATAAAAAACTACGGATATCTAGGCAAAGTAATTACTCTGGGTTCTATTTTATCCTTAGTAGCTTTTGGTGTATTTTTAAAACAAAACAAAGAATTTAGAGCAAGAGGTGTTGTTTTGGCTGTTATCATATTAGCTCTTCTCACTTTATTAATTTAATTTATCTTTGCAATTATAAAGAAATTGTCATTCTCAATTTAATGACAACTTAGATAACTACCATTCGCAAAAACAAAAACATGAAATACTACATTATTGCAGGAGAAGCCTCAGGCGATTTACATGGTTCTAATTTGATGAAAGCCTTATATAAAGAAGACCCAAACGCCGATATTCGTTTTTGGGGAGGTGATTTAATGCAAAAAACTGGCGGAACATTGGTAAAACATTACCGTGAGCTCGCTTTTATGGGTTTTATTGAAGTTATCTTTAATTTAAAAACAATACTAAGTAATATTTCTTTTTGCAAAAAAGACATCTCACAATTTAAACCAGATGTATTAATTTTTATCGATTATCCTGGTTTTAATATGCGTATTGCAAAATGGGCAAAAGCACTGAATTATAAAACTCATTATTATATTTCACCACAAATCTGGGCTTGGAAAGAAAGCCGTATTACAAGTATTAAACACGATATCGATAAGATGTTTGTAATCTTGCCTTTCGAAAAAAGTTTTTACGAAGACAAACATCATTTTCCAGTAGAATTTGTTGGACATCCGCTAATTGATGCTATTCATAACCAGCCTTCATTTGACGAAACGACATTCCGAAAAGAAAACAATTTAAGCGATAAACCTATTATTGCCATATTACCAGGAAGTCGCAAACAGGAAATCACCAAAATGCTTTCGGTTATGCTAAGTGTTATAAATGATTTTAAAGAGTATCAGTTTGTTATTGCTGGCGCTCCTAGTCAGGATTATTCTTTCTACCAACATTTTATAACTAACGAGAACATAAAGTTTGTATCAAATAAAACATATGCTCTATTGCAATCTTCTACAGCAGCTTTAGTTACATCAGGAACGGCAACTCTGGAAACGGCACTTTTTAAGGTTCCCGAAGTAGTTTGCTACAAAGGTAGTTGGGCATCTTACCAAATCGCAAAGCGCATTATTACGCTTAAATATATTTCGTTGGTAAATTTAATTATGGATAAAGAAGTAGTTACCGAACTTATTCAAGATGATTGCACTCCTAAACGAATTAATGAAGAATTAAATAAAATACTTGAACCTAATTACCGCAAAACACTTTTGCTTAATTATGATTTATTAGAAGAAAAACTTGGAGGAATTGGTGCCAGTGAAAAAACGGCAAAATTAATCGTAGCCGATTTACAAAAATAGTCCATCGGCTTAAAAAACATTGTCTTGAAAAACATATTATCCATACTAGCCTTATTACTGTTATTTGCATCTTGTAAATCGACATCGTCTGTTACTACCACTAAAAAAGAAGACAATCCAAAAGCAGTTGTTAAAGATTTAATTTATACAGCTTCCGAAAATATTGGTGTGCGCTACAAAGCTGGCGGAACAACAAATAAAGGTTACGATTGTTCTGGTTTGGTATTTACAACATTCAATTCTGAGAACATTAAATTACCCAGATCTTCTTACGAACAGTCTAAAGTTGGAGAAGTTATTAATCGAAATAAAGCTAAAAAAGGAGATTTAATATTTTTTAAAACCAATAGAAGTTCTCAAATAAATCATGTCGGGTTAATTGTCGAAATTAATAATGACGAAATTAAATTCATACATTCCTCTACTTCCAAAGGCGTAATTATTTCGTCTACAAAAGAGCCTTATTATCGTGATTCCTATGCACAAGTAAATCGCGTTATCGAATAACTAAGAAGTAAATTAAATCTATATTTTTTTTCCTAACACAAACCTAACAGGTTTTAAAAACCTGTTAGGTTACTCACGCAATTACCTTTGCCAAAGTTTAAAGAAATATTTTAATCATAACACATGATTTTAATCTTGTAATAATGATTGCGCTCCAACGGTTAAAACCGTTGGCAATGTTTTTCACGTAGCATTTGTATTTGCAATCCCCAATCATGCTATTAGTTTGATTAACATCCTTTATTCACTATCCTATTTTAGATCATAGCTCACGGTTTCAACCGTGTGATACAAATTGCAATAATGACTACGCTCTGATAGGTTATAAAAGTAAGCTCAAAATATAAACAGGTGTTATTTCTTACAAAATTATCGTATTTTAGCTACATGAAAGTACTACAATTTCCATTGGTAAGAATTACAATTAGTTTTATAATAGGCATTTTGCTGGCTTATTATTTAAGTCTTTCCTTAACTTTTACGTTTGTATCCCTTAGTACAGTAACACTACTTTTTTGTGGCTTTTATTATTTCTCAACTATAAAACCAAAGAGAACAGCCTACTTTGGCATTGCAGCCTATTTATTAGCATGTTGCATTGGTATAACAACTCAAACTCTTCATACCGAATCACTCCAAAAAAACAATTACTCTAATTATGAAGGCATCTATGATAAACCGCATTTAATAGATTGTATAATTAGTGAGAAATTAAAAAGCAACAATTACAGCGACAGGTATATTGCCAGCGTAAACCAAATTGATCAAAAACCTGCTTCCGGCAAGATAATACTTAACATAAAAAAGGACAGCACAGGATTAAGTCTAGAAATAGGAAATTGCATTCGGGCAAAAGGTCTTTTATCTAAAAATAGCGCTCCCAAAAACCCCAACCAGTTTGATTATAGTAAATATTTAAATAACAAACATATCTATGCGCAACTGTACGTACAAAACAATGATATTGCTATTAGTTCTAAAATCGAGAAAAGCATTTGGTATTATGCAGCTCGAATGCGAACAAACATCATAAAGAATCTAGAGAAAAACAATTTTAATAAAACCGAAATGAATGTTGCTCTGGCTTTAATTTTAGGCCAGCAGCAAGATATTACGCCCGAAATTATCAAAGACTATCAATATGCAGGAGTAACTCATATTTTGTCCGTTTCTGGTCTTCATGTTGGCTATATATTAATCTTTATAACTTATCTCTTAAAACCGATTCCTAATACTAAAAAAGGCTCGCTGATAAAACTTATAGCACTAATAGTTTCTTTATTCTCTTTTGCTGTTATTTCAGGATTTTCACCTTCAGTATTACGATCTGTGGTAATGTTTTCATTTGTGGCCTTAGGAAATCATTTAAGGAGAAGTGTAAACATTTATCATACACTATTAGTTTCGATATTATTGTTACTGCTTTTTGAACCCGCTTTTTTATTTGATGTTGGTTTCCAATTAAGCTACTTGGCTTTATTTTTTATTATTTGGCTGCAGCCAATATTAAAAACAATCTGGAAACCAAAGCATAAATTCACAACTGCAATATGGAATGCTTTGACAGTATCTTTTGCTGCTCAAATAGGTACTTTACCACTATGCCTATATTACTTCCACCAGTTTCCAGGATTATTCTTTGTTGCTAATATTGTAATCATACCATTTTTAAGCGTTATAATGATATTAGGAATTATAGTAATGGTTTTAGCAGCATTTGATGTTACTCCGTTAATTCTTGTCCAATTACTGGAGAAAAGTATATTCTATTTAAACAAAATCATAAATGGTATTGCTTCATTCGAAAGCTTTATTATTCGAGATATCTCGTTTAACACTTATCTATTAATTAGTTCTTTTTTATTAATCATTACCGCAACTATTTGGTTCAAGAAACCAACTTTTACAAAGTTAGCATTCACTTTGATTTCAATAATTTTATTACAAATTACTTTTTTAGTAAACAGAAAAGACACAGAAATTCAAGAAGAATGGATCGTTTATAATGTAGCCAGGAATTCGCAGATTACAGAACGAAAAGGCAACAATGTACAATTATTTACTACAGACACTTCCTCTAATAGTATCACTAACAATTACTCATTGACATCTTATTTGGTAGGTAATTTTGGAAAGTTAGCAAAAAGAGAAAAGCTTCAAAACATTGCTTACTTCAATAAAAATAAAATTCTGATTATAGATAGCACAGGCATATATCCTAAAGGAATAAAACCAGATATTATAATGATTACACAATCATCAAAAATAAATCTAGAAAGGCTATTAAAATACACACAACCCAAAATGGTTATTGCTGATGGTACAAACTATAAATCGATTCAGCACTATTGGAAGAAAACGTGCCTAAAAGAAAAAATCCCTTTTCATTCTACTAATGAAAAAGGGTTCTATAAATTGAATTAACATAGTAACATTATTGTTTTAACCATATAAGAATTTAAGAAAATATAAGATTCAAATGGCACTCTTAAATGAACTCACATAACTTATATGGTTGGCTTTTTTTAATCTTTATCAGGATTATAACTTCTTTTAAAGTAATGTTTAAAATTCACTAGGATGCAAAAGCGCATTGGACTCCGAAATCCAAGCTTTGACTCCGCCTCCACTATAAGCCATTTTACCCAGTGCCTGAAAAGTAGTTTTATTTTTTCTGATCACAGCATTAGCAAAACAAATCTCTGGTAGATCCTGAACTCCAAAAGCATTTTTAAGCTTAATATTCTGTTCTTTGTCACTATCTGAAATTTGACTATCTGATAAATCTAATTTCACTAAAACAACATTATCTCTAGACCAAAGGGCGAAGTCCAGCGTTCTCATTATTTCGTTTTGTAAGTTATCGGCTAAATTATTTGCAGTAAACAAAATCAACATTGGTTTTTTCAATTGGTTACTTAATTCAATAGCGTCATTAATATTTGTTTTCCAAACTAAATTCTGCGATTGCATTGTAATAAATCCTAAAAAAAACAGGGATACAAGTAGTTTTTTCATCATATTAAATTTGGTTTTTGGTTAGTTAAGGTAAACGAAATTAACATTTAATTTTAATTATCCAAATTATTTTATAACTAAAAATATATTTTATGTTTTTTTATAACTAATATTTTAAACATCTAATAAAAAACCAATATTCAGAATCCAAAAACCAAATGAATTACCTTATAAACAGCAAAAAGCTCTTTCCGTATAAAACGAAAAGAGCTTCTTTTATTTATTGATAGTTACTAGAAACTATCTAAATCATTTAATTATTTCTTAACCGGATTAACTATCCCGTCTGCAACAGCAAGCCAAGCCGTAGGTCCGCCAGCTACATATCCTGTAGTACCAAGCCCTTGAAAATTAACTTTTCCGTCTTTGTTCTCGGCTTTAGTAAAATAAACGGTTGGAAAACCCTGAATTCCAAAAACCTGTTGCAACTCACTATTTTGAGCCTTAACCTCTGGAGTTTGTGGTGTTCTTCTAGGGAAATCTAATTCTACCAAAACAACATTATCCTTTGCCCATTTGTTAAACTCTGGTGTTTTTAAAACTTCACTTTGCAAACGAATACACCATCCACACCAATCGCTACCAGTAAAGAACAACAACATTGGTTTTTTCTCTTTGTTACTTACAGCAATTGCTTCTTTTACATCTGTATACCATTTTAATTCTTGTGCTTCAACAGCAAAAGAACCCAACATAAGTAACAATGCAATAAATATCTTTTTCATCTTGTTTTTATTTTTTTTCAAATTTAAGGAAAAAATGAACTAGAAAATATTTTCTATTTTACTTCTTGCATTAATTTTTTAATCAATGGAGTACTTACAATTAAAACAATACCCGCTATAAGCGAATAAATTGCTAAATGATAATACCCATCTGTGTAAGCAAGTAACTTAGACATTAATGTAGTTCCTGTATTTGCATTCGACATTTCCGAGCCCAATTTTCCGGCTGCAAACTGTCCAAATGCACTTGATAAAAACCATAATCCCATCATCATTCCAAAAAGTCTTTTAGGGGACAATTTAGTAATAACCGACATTCCGATTGGTCCAATACATAATTCCCCAAGTGTATATACTAAATACCCTAAAGCAAATACATTAAGTGAACTCAATCCATTTGGATCAACAAAGAAACGAGCACTATAAAATATGAAGAATCCAGCCGCAAGAAGAATGAATGAGAATCCAAATTTCACAACTGTATTTGGCTCAATTTTTCTCTTATAAAGGAATATCCATAATAACCCGATTAGTGGACTAAAAATAATAACGTATAGAGAGTTTATACTATTATTAACTACGTTTGGATCAATATTAAAGAACAATAACTGACTAGACAGGTTATCTTTTGCAAACAACGACAATGATCCACCCGATTGCTCAGAGATTGCCATAAACATAAAATACCCAAAGATAAAGACAAATGCCGCAAGCAATTTATATTGTTGGTTACGGTCTTTAATTCTTAGTAATTCATACAAGAAATATAAAAGAGCAACGGCACCAATAGTGTACATGAAATATTCTGTAAAATCAGAATTTATCACCATTATATAAATAAGCGGAATTGCCAATAACGAACCTATGTATACTCCAATTTCATACGTATTACGTTTTTTTGGAGTAAATTTCTCTAATGGAGAATTACCAATAGGCGCTAAATGTTTCTTTGTTAATAGAAAAGTGATTACACCAATAATCATAACAATAGCAGCAGAAAGGAAACATAAACTCCAAGAGTAATTTTTCCCTAAATAAATAGGAATAGCTCCACCTAACATACCACCAATATTAATACCTGCATAGAACATTCCGTATCCAGCATCTCTACGCCCATCATTTTCATGATACAACTCTCCTACCATAGAAGAAACGTTTGGCTTAAAAAATCCTGTTCCGATAATCGACAGCGTAATACCGTAGTAGAAAAAATCATGTGGCGAAGCTGCAATAATCAAGTTTCCTATAATCATAACGATTCCACCAAAAAGCAACGATTTTTTAAATCCCAAAATTTTATCGGCAAAAATACCTCCAATAAAAGTAAAAGCATATACAAATGCCTGTATGGCTCCATATTGCAAATTTGCTTTTCCTTCTAATAATCCTAATTGGTCGACCATGAAAAATGCCAAAACACCTCTCATACCGTAAAAGCAAAAACGCTCCCACATTTCGACTAAAAACAAATACCATAATTGCTTTGGGTACTTGCCTTTAAAATTTTGTATTTCATCTAAAGTAATACTATGTTCCATTTATTTATAAATAATTAATTGATTCCTTTTTCTTTCATCACCTTGTTGAGTTGCTTTACCAAAGCAAACATCAATATAGTTGCAAACATCAACAATGCAAAATTCACCCAAAAAAAGTTGGCTTTATTATCGTATGTATCCCACATACTCGCTAAAACTCCACTTAGTTTATTCCCTATAGAAGTTGATAAAAACCAACCTCCCATCATTAAGGAAGTAATATTAACGGGACTTAATTTAGACACCACAGATAATCCCATGGGACTCAAAAATAGCTCCCCGATTGTTATGATTCCGTAATTTGCTACCAACCACCAAGCACTAACCTTCTCTGCTCCATCATTTCCAATTTCTACAGCAGCAATCATAACTAAAACTGACAGCGCCGAAATTAATAAACCAAAAGCAATTTTCGTAGGTGTTGATGGTTCTTTTTTTCTTGCTCGTAAAAAAGAGAAAAAAGCAACAATCAATGGCGTTAATATAATTACCCAGGCTGGATTAATAGACTGGCTTAAATTTGTTGCCCAAAGATGCACTTTGGCTCCTTCTTCAGGTAATTTTTCTGGAGCAACATTTCTAAAATACAACGGATAATCCTCTACTTTTTCAACAACTCCGTTAACTTTTTGCAAACGGAACTGATCATCATAAAGCTCTGTAGATACTTTTTTATACTCGACTTCTTTTGCTAATTTTACGTTACCTACAATCTGTCCAGCAGTTCCAGTAACTTCTCTATCTGTATAACGGTCAGCCCAAGTTGTAAGCGCCGAACCATTAAGCTTAAATACTGCCCAAAATAAAATCACTACTGCAAAAATTGCCAACAAGGCACCAATCGGACGTTTGTCTTCTACTTTAGCCTTAAAATAAAGTGACCCATAAAAGAAGATTATCGGAATACAAGCAAAAATAAATGCATCTGTACTATCTGATCCAAAGATATAACTATCCGGATTAGCTTCTGAAGTAACTCCTTTTAATAACCAACCTATTGCACCAAAAACAAATGAAGGCAATAAAATAAATAAGACAATTTTATAAAACGGCATATCCCCTTCTTGCACTCCTTTTTTCTGGTCGTGTCCAACATAATGTTTTGTACCTAATAAAAATACAATAACACCTATAAACATTCCTACACCTGCAGCCATAAAAGCCCAATGCCATCCTAAAAGAATTTGCAGGGCAGCCCCAAAGAAATTACAAATAAAAGCCCCAACATTAATTCCCATATAGAAAATATTGTAACCTTCATCTTTTTTATCTTTATACTCTTCATTATTATAAAAACTCCCTAATAAGGTAGAAATATTCGGCTTAAAAAAACCATTCCCTACAATTACCAAAGTCATAGCAATATAAAGTACCGTGACATCATGTACCCCCATAAGGAAGTAACCAATACCCATTAAAATCCCACCAATAACAATAGATTTTTTATACCCTAAATATCTATCAGCAATAAGACCTCCAATAAAAGGTGTTAGAAAAACCAATGCAATAAAAGTTCCATACAAATCAGAAGCTTCTTTTTCGGTCATTGCAAAACCTTCTTTTACATCTTTAAGATATAAAGTAAAAATTCCAATCATTAAATAATAACCAAAACGCTCCCACATTTCAGATAAGAACAAATAAGGCAATGCTTTAGGATGTTTTTTCCACATAACTATAAACTCTTTAAAATTAAAATTACCTACAAGTCTAAACCTGTAGGTAATTTTTATATATTATTATTATTTTTTATCTAACACCGTGCATCATTTTCTTTAAAACCGGAGACAGTGCAAACAAAATTATAGCCGCCAATCCCGTTAAAATAACAAACACCATGAAGAACTCGAATAAGTTATGAATTTCGAAACCTGCAAAAACAGGGTTATGATCATTGATATGATGCTCTGCCAATAACTTTAATTGAGCCGCAGTTGGCGTAATAGTTTTATCCAGAACAGCCTGTAAATCTATACCTAATTCTTTAGCTTTTACAAATTTATCTCCTGTTGCAGGCAAGATAGAACCTAAAGTACCACCTAAAGCATAACCAGAAGCATTAGATAAGAAGAATACTCCGTATAATAATGAAGAGAAACGTTTTGGCGAAAGCTTACCAACCAAAGACAATCCGATTGGAGACAAACAAAGCTCAGCACAAGTATTTAATAAATATAATAAAATCAACCATTTGATAGCTAACAATCCTGAAGTTCCAATTACTTTAACCTGAGTAGCAATCATAAAGAAACTTATTGTAATAATCAATAAACCAAAAGCAAGTTTTACTGGCGAAATAGGTTCTTTACCACCAGCTCTTAATTTATCCCATAAAATACTAAAAGGAACTGCAAGAACTACAACAAATAAACCATTAAAGATTTGTACCATCGAAGCAGGCATTGCCCATCCAAAGAAGTTTCTGTCTGTTTGGTTATCTGCAATAAAAGTTAAAGATGAACCAGCTTGCTCAAACGCAGCCCAGAAGAAGATAATAAAGAAAGAAACGATGTAAATTACAAAAATACGATCTCTTTCAATTTTTGTTAAAGAAGAATCAGAAACGATTAATCCTGCTAATGTCAAACCACTTGAATAAATCAAAGTATAAATTAAGTTTTGACCAAAACCAAAATGAACAATTGCACCTATAACGAAAAATGCTACACCAGCAACTGTCAATGCTGTTTGAGAAAAGTTAGCTTTTTGAGATTCACCCTCTTCAAAATCAGCAGCAACATTTTTAGACGGTAATCCACCTAAAGGTCTTCCTTCTGGAGTAACCACATATTTATTCTTTAAGAAAAAGAAAAGCATTGTTCCTAAAAACATTGCTATCGAAGCAGCAAGGAATCCCCATTTAAAAGCGTGAATATCTCTAACTCCACCTGTATCTCTTACATCTCCTAATAAAGGACAAATAGATTGCCCAAGAAAAGCACCTAAATTAATACCCATATAGAAAATAGTAAAAGCAGTATCAAGCTTACTTTTTTCTTGTTTAGGATATAAACTTCCTACCATACTAGAGATATTTGGCTTAAAGAAACCGTTACCAAAAACGATAACTCCCAATCCGCAATACATTATAATAGTAGCAAAATTTAAATCAGATCCAAAAACACTGGCACTAGTAAACAATAATAATTGTCCAATCGCCATCATTAAACCACCAAGAAGAATACAGTTTCTGTTTCCGAAAAAACGATCTGCAATAAACCCTCCAAGCATTGGTGTAAGGTAACAAAGACCAAGAAAACCTCCATAAATTAATGAAGCATCTTCTTCTTTCATCAATAATGAATTTACAAGAAATAAAGTCAATAAGGCTCGCATGCCATAAAAATTGAATCTCTCCCACATCTCGGTTCCAAACAATACCCAAAGCCCTTTTGGATGCGCCGTTTTTACTTCTGTTTCTTTCATATTATTCATTATTTATTTAGGTTTATTAGTTTTATATTATAGGTTCTCCTTGATAAAGTTAGTCATTTTATCATAAAGCTGAATTCTTGTTTTTCCGCCATAAATACCGTGATCTTTGTCTGGGTAAATTTGCGAATCAAATTGTTTGTTAGCTTGTATTAAAGCCTCCATCATTTGCATTGAGTTTTGTACGTGTACATTATCATCTGCAGACCCATGAATTAAAAGAAATTTCCCTTTTAATTTATCTACATGGTTAATAGGGGAGTTATTATCATAACCACTTGCATTCTCCTGAGGAGTTTGCATATATCTTTCAGTATAAACCGTATCATAAAATCTCCAGTTAGTAACAGGAGCAACAGCAATTGCCATTTTAAACACATCGTTTCCTTGGAAAATACAGTTCGAAGCCATAAAACCTCCGTAACTCCATCCAAAAATTCCAATTCTAGAAGCATCAACATAAGGATACGCACCAATTACTTTAGCAGCATCAATTTGATCTTCAACTTCATATTTCCCTAATTGCAATTGAGTTACTTTCTTAAAATCAGCTCCTTTAAAACCTGTTCCCCTACCATCAACACAAGCCACGATATATCCTTGTTGCGTTAACATTTCAAACCAGTAATCATTAGAGTTATTCCATTGGTTAGCCACTTGCTGAGAACCTGGTCCTGAATATTGAAACATAAAAACAGGATATTTTTTCGCAGGGTCAAAATCTTTAGGTTTTAAAATCCAAGTATTTAATTCGTTTCCTTTAGCCGTTTTTAATACAAAAAACTCTTTAGTAGCAAGATTATATCCTTTAAGTTTAGAAGTCAATGCTTCATTATTCTCTATAACCTGTAATTCTTTTCCAGCTTTAGCCTCATTAAGAGTATAAGTTGTAGGCTGAGAAGCGCTTGAGAATGTATTAATGTAGTATTCAAAATTCGGGCTGAAGGTTGCCTTACTAGTACCTACGTTTTTAGATAAACGTATTTTATTTTTTCCGTCAAGTGCAATTCGGTAGATATCACGATTGATTGACCCATTTTCTGTAGATTGATAAAAAACAGTTTTAGTTTTTTCATCAAATCCGTAATATGAAGTTACTTCCCAGTTTCCTTTAGTAACCTGATTTTTAAGTTTTCCAGTTTTATCGTATAAATAAATATGATTAAAACCATCTTTTTCGCTAGTCCAGATAAAACTATTATCCTTTAAGAATGTTAAGTTATCAGTAACATCTACATAAGCTTTATCTTTTTCATTAAGAACCACTTTCGAAGTTCCCGAAGTACCATCTACAAATAATAAATCCAAATTATTCTGGTGACGGTTTAATACCTGTGCAGATAAGGTATTATTATCATTTGTCCATTGCATTCTTGCAATATAAAAGTCGTTGTAATTACCAAGCTTAACTTCTTTAGTTGCATTTGCAGTCGCATCATATATATGTAACGAAACTACTGCATTTTTCTCTCCAGCTTTAGGATATTTAAATGTTTCGATTGAAGGATATAGATCTGTCTTGAAAATTGACATCGAAAATTCTGGAACCATACTTTCGTCAAAACGAATATAAGCTACTTTCTTACTGTCTTTACTCCAATCAAAAGCCCGCACAAAAGCAAATTCTTCTTCATAAACCCAATCCGTAATACCATTAATTACCGAATTTTTCTTTCCATCTGTTGTAATCTGAGTCGATTTCTTCGAAACTACATCATAAACATAAAGGTTATTCTCTTTTGCGTAAGCGATTTTTTGTCCATCAGGCGAGAAAGTCGGCTCCTGAACCTGAAAATCAAAAAGCTTAGTTAACTCTTTAGTGCCTATATTATATAAATAATAATCTGCTGTAAACGAGTGACGGAAGATTTTTTTAGAATTACAAGCTAACAAAATCATTTTTTCTGATGCATCAAAAGTATAACTATCAATCATCGGTAAACTTCTATGATCTTTAGTATCGATTAAAGTTGCTCCTTTTTTTAATGTAGCATAATCATATAAATCAATCTGCATGCTTCTACCAGCTCTATCAAAATTCAGTACAGTATATTGATTTGTATTGTGTAGTGATTGTAATTTAAACATTTCTTTAGCTCGAAATGTTCCATTAAAAATATCATCTACAGTAATTTTTTGTTGACCAAAAAGTGTCACACAAAAAAATAAAAACAATGCGGTAAGTTTGTTAGTATTCATACAATTGAGTTAAATATAAAAAAGAGCCCAATTTTAGTGAAAAAAATACACATAATATACTTTTTGTATGTTAAATGTTAAGAAATTGGTTTTTCATATTATTTAATGTCCATAATTACATTATAAACAAATCCGTTAAAGTGGTATCTTTGCAGCAATACTACCATTTAATCTACTGAGAATGAACAACGCGGTTTCTGGATTTTCTAAATTATCCAAAGAAGAAAAAATAAACTGGATTGCAAAAAAGTACTTTTCGACACCCGAAGAAGCAGTTTTTTTACTTAAAAATTACTGGAATGCTGACGAAAAAATACAGAAATTACATGATGAATTCATCGAAAACACCATAACCAATTTTTATATTCCACTTGGTGTAGCTCCAAATTTCCTCATCAACGACAAATATTCCACAATTCCAATGGCAATTGAGGAAAGTTCTGTTGTTGCAGCAGCTTCAAAAGCAGCTAAGTTTTGGTCGACAAGAGGTGGGTTTAAAGCTACAGTAATTAACACCGAAAAAATTGGTCAGGTACATTTTACTTTTAATGGAGATGTATCAAAACTGAATTTATTTTTCGCACAAACCAAAAGCAAGTTTTTTAGCGATACCGAAAGCATCACTAAAAATATGCAACAACGCGGTGGCGGAATTCTGGATATTGTTCTAAAAGACAAAACCAATTTATTACCGAATTACTTTCAGCTTCATGCTACTTTTGAAACCAAAGATAGCATGGGAGCCAATTTTATAAATTCGTGTTTAGAGCAATTTGCCAAAACACTAAAAGAAGCTTCTCAAGAATATGAATTATTCACCGAAGCCAATGAAGAAGTAAAAGTTATCATGAGCATCCTTTCTAACTATGTCCCAAATTGCGTAGTTAGAGCCGAAGTTTCTTGTCCTGTCGAAGAACTAGCAGAAAAACACATCCCGAATCCTCAAGAATTTGCAGAGCGATTTGTACAGGCAGTTCAGATTGCCGAAGTAGAACCATTTCGAGCAGTAACACACAACAAAGGAATCATGAATGGTGTCGATGCAGTAATACTAGCCACAGGAAATGATTTCCGCGCAGTCGAAGCAGGAGTTCATGCATACGCATCCCGAAACGGACAATATTCAAGTTTATCTCATGCTAAAATCGAAAATGGAATTTTCACATTCTGGCTAGACATTCCACTTGCTATAGGAACCGTTGGCGGACTTACATCTTTACATCCGTTAGTTAAATTTTCATTACAAATGCTCGAGAATCCATCGGCTCCTGAGTTAATGCAAATCGTTGCCGTTGCAGGATTAGCGCAAAACTTTGCCGCATTGCGTTCCTTAACAACAACAGGAATCCAGGAAGGACACATGAAAATGCACATCAATAATATCATCAATCAATTTGCTGCCAATGACGAAGAACGTCATTTAATCAAAAATCACTTTAAAAACAACACCATCTCACATAGTGCCGTGGTAGATTTTATCGAGAACTTAAGAAAATAATTTAATTGTCAACCTGAGCGGAGTCAAAGAACAACTAAAGCAAAATCAAAGGGAGAACGTTTTTTTCCAGAAGCTATCTCCCGCTGTACGCTATATCTTTATGTTTTTAAAGGAAAAACATAAAGGATACCGCTACCATCAGGGCTAAAAACAAATGCATGAAAACAACTTTTTACAGTAACGGAAAACTTTTAATAACAGGAGAATATTTAGTATTAGATGGCGCTAAAGCCTTTGCATTACCTACTAAATTCGGACAAAATTTAATTGTTGCTAAAGGAGAAAATCAAGAAATACAATGGAAAAGTTACGATGCCGATAACCACGTTTGGTTCGAAGACAACATAACATTTGCCGAAATAATAGACAATCCCGAAACCGAAACCGAAACTGTAAAAACAACATTAATAAATATTCTTCACGAAGCCTATTTATTAAATCCAGAATTTATAACCCAATCCGAAGGATATCAAATAAGCACACAACTTACATTTCCTAAAAATTGGGGCTTAGGTACATCATCGACATTATTAAACAATATTGCCCAATGGACAAAGATCGATGCTTTTACATTGCTTAAAAACAGTTTTGGAGGTAGCGGATATGATATTGCCTGTGCACAAAACAACACTCCTATATTATATCATTTACAACAAGACTTACCAATTGTCGAAAAAATAGCATTTAAGCCAGAGTTTAGCCAGAATCTACACTTTGTGTACTTAAACAAGAAACAAAGTAGCAAAGCAGCTATTTCTGCTTATTACAACAACAAGAATAACAACCTTGCCAAGATAATTACCAATAACGACAAAATCACACAAACAGTTATACAAGCCAAAACTGGAAAAGAATTCGCAAAGGCACTAGCAATACACGAAGCCGAAATGAGTAATGTATTAGAAGTGCAAACTATTAAAGAAAGACTCTTTCCTGATTTTGATGGTGTAATTAAAAGCCTTGGTGCTTGGGGAGGCGATTTTGTAATGGCAATATCCAAAGAAGACCCAACCGAATATTTCACAACCAAAGGATACGAAACAATAATCCCTTATAACGAAATGATATTGGCATAAACCAAATTACAAATATTCGATTACTAAATACAAACCTTGTTATATTCTAACAAGGTTTTTTTATTTTTTAGTTATTATAATCAATACAAAATACCTAAAAAGATTTTAATAATAGACAAGTCTTTAACTCATAATCTTGTTTTATCCACAAACTTGTCTTTCTTGTAAAGGTTACTTATTTCGGTAACGGATTAATCATTTCGATTGGTTTTTTTTCCGTCAATTCTTTGATGTGGTCTTTCATGATTATAATAATATAAATATTGTAATAATTCTTCTTTTAATTCTTCTTGTGTATCGAAATCTGTATCACTTGCTGGCGCGAGCGTCCCGCTCGTGAACACAATCAAAATAAAACTAAACGGACTCGAAGCCATAACTCCTAATACAAACAAACCTACAAGGTTTTAAAAACCTTGCAGGTTAAAACAAAAAAATCCCGAAATAAACATTTCGGGATTTTTTAATTTAATCTTTTATTTAAGTCGTGATGAACTAGTAGCTAAAGTTAGCTCTGTTATCAACGATTTTAGCATTGTCTTTTAATGCAGGAAGAATTCTACTTACATCTTGTGCACTTTGAGCTTTTACCTGAGCAACATAAGCTGCATGGTCTTTTAAAGCTGGTGCTTTTACAGTACTAACGTTTTTAACAACATATACTCCTGTATTACCTTCAATTGGAGCAGAAAGTTTACCTGCTGCCAAAGCAAATGCATTACCAACAACTTTTGGCTCTTGACCAACACCACCAGGTAAAATTGGGTTATTCATCGTTACATCTGTAGCTTGTTGTACAGCTACTCCAGCATTTTTAGCTACTGCTTCGATAGTTGCACCTGTCATTTTAGCTTTTAATATTTCAGCTTTTTTCTTGTTTTTAAGAATTGGCTCAACATAAGGTCTTGCAACATCTACAGATACTAAACCTGTTTTGTTAACACTCTTAAGTTGTGCAATAACGTGACCAACATTTGATACTTCAAAACGTTTTACATCACCTTTGCTTGTTTCTTTATCAAAAGCCCATCTTACGATTGTTCTTTGGTTTCCTAATGGACCAAAGTTTTCATCCATAGCTTTTACAGTAGCAGGAGCTGCAACCGTTAATTTCATTTCTTTTGCAACTTGATTAAAGTCTTTATCAGCAGCATCCATTTCAAATTTAGTTGCCTGAGTAAATGCTTTATCAGATGTAGCTTCAGAAGCTTCGATTTTTTGAGCAATAGTTGCTAAACGAATACCGTCTTGTTTATCTGTAATTTTGATGATATGGAATCCGAAAGGAGTTTCTACCAATCCAACTTTTCCAATTGGGTTACTGAAAACAAAATCATTAAATGGTTTCACCATTTGGTTTTGACCAAAATATCCTAAATCACCACCTTGTTGTGCAGATGAATCATCAGAAGCTGTAAAAGCTAACATTAAGAAACTATCTGGATTTGCATTTACTTGAGCCAAAATTTCTTCTGCTCTAGCTTTTGCTTGTTCTTTAGTTCTTCTTTCTTTTTGGTTTGGAACTTGAGTTCCTTCATAGCTAATTAAGATATGACTTGCTTTTGCATTAACTCCAGCTTTAAAACCTAAAGATTTAGAAATACAGTAGTATTTACCAAAAACATAAGGACCGTAAATTTCACCTGGAGCAAGACTGAATAATTTATCAGCATCAACAGCTGGCAAATCTTTCTTAGCTACATAAGTAGAATCGTAAGGTACATCTGAATTTGAATTTACAAAGTCAGCAACATTTTTAGCCGATTTAAATCCTGGCAAAGTATCGTTTTTACCTGTTTTTTGGTTGTAAACAACACTTCCAGATAATAGAGCAGTTATTTTAGCTTTAATATCAGCTTCATCTTCTTTAGACGCTTTATCTTCAATTAAAACATATTGAACCTCACGAGTTTCATCTGCTTTAAATTTCTTTTCGTCTTTTTTCATGAAATCTACAATCTCAGAATCAGTTACTTTTACATCACTGTCTTTAATAGAAGAATATAAACCAGCAGCAAAAGCAAAGTTAACTTTGTTTGCTTCCATTTCATATTTCAATTTACCTTCAGCTACAGTTGTATAAAGACCTGCTTTAATCAACGTATTGTATATTTGGTATTTTGCATTCAAATCTGCATCTTTCTCTCTATCTTTTAAGAATTGAGCTTGCTCAGGATTTGCTTTAAAATATTCTTTAAATTTTGCTACGTCAAACATCCCTGCTGCATTTAAGAACATTGGATTTTTTCCGATATTTTGGTCAGCTTTTAAAACCTCAAGTAAATGTTTTTCACCTACTCTTAATCCTAGTTTATCAAATTCAGATGATAACAAAGCAATAGAAACTTCTTGATCCCAAACTCTGTTTGCAGCTTCAGTGGAAGTTATTCCTTGCCCACTTTTCTCAACACTACTTACTTTGATTCTAAAATCCTCAAATGAGATATCTTTCCCATTGATGCTTCCCACGTCTTTTGAACTTTCGCCCATCCCTCCTTTACTGAAAAGATCTTGAATGATAAATGCGAATAATGCAAGTGCAATAGCGCCTATCAATAAAGCGGAACGTTGTCTAATTTTTGCTAAAACTGCCATTTTTATTGTTGTTAATTTTATATTCAGTTTGCGAAAATACAATTATCTAGTTAATAATAATACTACTAGCAATTTATTTTGCAAGAATTTTTACTTTTCTAAAAAAATATCACTCTCTAATAGTCATTTTTACTAATTCTATTTTCTTATTTGTCGCCTCTTCTATCACAAAATGATAGTTTTCGATGGTAATTTCTTCCCCAACCTGAGGAATTTCTTTCGTATGATCTACAATAAAACCACCCAATGTTCCATAAGAATCACTTTCGGGAATATCTAGTTTATAAGTCTCGTTAAGATACTCAACATCAAATCGAGTCGAAAAAAGATATTTACCTTCACCCAATTCTTTTTCTATTAATTCCTCGTCCAGGTCGTGCTCATCTTCAATCTCTCCAAACAACTCCTCTACAATATCTTCAACAGTTATTATACCCGAAGTTCCTCCATATTCATCTAAAACCACAGCAACACTTTTTCGTTTTTTTGTAAGCAAATTCAAAACGTCTTTTATATAAACTGTTTCCGGAACAAATTCTACAGGAATCAATACTGACTTTATAGTCTTAGGCTTTTTAAACAAATCGAAAGAATGAACATATCCTAAAATATCATCCAAAGAATTCTGATATACCAAAATCTTAGAATATCCAGTTTCTACAAATAATGCTTTAAGCTCTGCAACTGTATCAAAAAGTTCTACTGCATCAATCTCTGTACGAGGCGTCATGATGTCCCTTGCTTTTACACCCGAAAACTCTAATGCATTCTGAAATATTTGTATCTCTGAGTCCACTTCTTCATCATCTTCTACCGCACTCATTTGTTCGGTAATATAGTTCCCAAGTTCAACTTTACTAAAAAAAAGCTGCACTTGATCCCCTTCAGTTTTAAAAAATCTTCGGAGTATAAAATCTGAAATCCAGATAAAAAATGTAGAGATATAATAAAAAAGCCAGTAGAAAAAATACGCTGGGATTGCAAAAAACTTAATTAAAGAGTTTGCATAAATCTGAAAAAAAACTTTTGGAAAAAACTCTGCCGTAATTAAAACCAAAAAGGTAGAGATCACAGTTTGAACAATTAAGCTAGTAACATCCGAGAAATGATACCCAAATTTAATTATAACCTTTAAAAGCAAATCCCCCATAAAAAAACCATAAACAACCAATGCAATATTGTTACCAATAAGCATTGCAGCTATAAATTTTGATGGTTTTTCGGTAAGTTTGGTAAGGATTTTGGATAAAAAATTATCTTGTTTTTTCTCAATCTCAAGATAAATTTTATTCGAGGATATGAATGCTATTTCCATACCCGAAAAAAAGGCCGATAGTATTAAGCAAACTATTATAATACTAATCTCCATTTTTTATTATTTTTTATTAGGATTCTGATTCTCAAACTTCTTAGAAAATTTTCTTCTGAAGAAAAACATAAAAATTCCCATTCCCGCAATTAAAAAACTTAACCAAGGAGTTTCTCCACCCGCGTTTATTTTCATTACTGCATCATAAATAAACAGAATTGCAATTACTAGATAAGCGTATTGTGTATATTTTAAGTAACCCATAATTATCGTTTTTTATTCTTCGGTTTGTATCTCTCCGTTTATTCGTTGAGAGTTTATTATTTTAAAGTCTTTACTAAAATCGATTCCCTGACCATAAGAAACTCCTTTTACATCTGTAAATTTAAACTTTCTTTCGGTATAAAACCATTCATTTTTTTGATCAAAATACAACTGTTCAGTCTCTAACATCTGACCGTCATCTGTTGTAATCTTCACTTTTCCTTGCAAATCGATGATAGAAGTTTGCTTGTACGAAATAGCATAATTTGCTTTTACGTAAGTACGTTTGCGCTTTTTATCATACAAAGTAACATCTATACCTTTTGGAAAATCGGTAAATGGAAAAGCAACATTGGAATAATCCAACATCTTAGGACTTATTAAAATTCCTGAAATAAGTCCAGAGTCGGTATATTTTATATTAACATTATCAGCATCACTAGCAGGAACAAACTCAGTAAAATTACTTCTTTGTACCTCTTTAAAATTGCTTTCGCATCCTAGAAAAAACATCGCAATAAAAATTACAAGCCCAAGAATGACGCTATATGTTCTAAGTAAATTCATTCGCTAAATAAGGTAAATTAAACTCTAAACCAGAGTTTGTAATCTATAATCCGGATTAATTAAACTTGCTTCTTTCGAACCATTTATCGTTTAATGAGAAACCAAGACTAAAATTAGCATAATTTTCTTGAATTAAACCTGCAGATGTAGTTCCTCTTTTTCCGAACTCCATTCCGAAATTAATATTAGAAAATGTTCCTGAAATAGGGAATCCAGCTCCTAGAGTAAGCCCAATATCATTTATGCGCTCTCCATTGATAATCAAACCTGTTTTCTCGTATTTAAGACCAGCTCTATAAGTAACTCTATTAAAGTAACCTGCAAAAGAACTATAGTTAGGAATATAATAACCTCCTAAACTTGCGCTAGCGTATTTTCCGTATCCTACATTTGATGCAGCATTATAAGTACTTGATTGATCAACTGAATTTTGATAAGAAACCTTTCCTCCAATTAACCATTTTCTTGCCTGTCCAACACCAGCACTTAAAGCAAGTTTAAATGGCATATTTACATCTACCTCAGATTTTTGATCCGTTCCAGGATCAATAACACTAAAGTTAAGTCCAGAACCTAACATTCCTGTAGATATATTTCTTGTATTTTCAGAATTTAATTTACTCTGTAATGTATATGTTGCACTAGTGAAAAGAGATAATTTTTTATTAATTTTATATTGGTACATTGCTCCCAAATTAAAATTAACTCCAGATAAATGAGTCGTATTCAACTCTCTTGTTCCAACTGGAACATCAGTAATAAACTCTAAACTAGTAGTTTCTACCTTACCAAAGTTATAATGCATATCAGCACCAATGCTAAAATTAGGTTTGATTTTATAAGCAAATCCTAAATAAACTTTATTTAATCCTCCTGAACCATCAAACCTTTTATTGTTATCTCCTGTATTTATAGCAAGTGACTCAATTTGATATCCTACAGATGAATATGGAATTAATCCAAAACCTAATCCGAATTTACTTCCTAAAGGCATACCCACAGCTAAATAATCTAAAGCTGTTCTTTGTGCTTTTGCCGATTCAGTATCTGTTTTTAATGTACTTGAATTGTATGTTCCCCCTATCGTAAAAGCTGTAAGTTTAAGATTTGCGTAACTCGCAGGATTCTCTAAATTCATATGAATACTATCTTGCTCAACTGCAACACCCGACATAGAGCGATTTTCGATAGTTCCTTTAAATCTTACATCTCCAATTCCGTAAAAAGAATAAGGAGAAGCTGTTCCTTGCTGAGCAAAAGATACGAATGACAAAAGTAAGCAAGCGCTTATTATAATTTTTTTAATCATTGTTGATTTTATATTGAAATGTTTGATTCAAACTTTCTAATAAGAAATTTGAATTGGCAAATATGGTATTTTTTAATCGTTTAGCCAAAAAAAGTGCATCACCACCCGTTAAAATTATTATAAAGTTTGAGTAGTCTGCTTTGTATTGATCGATAAAACCGTCTATTTCATAGACGAATCCGTTTACAACCCCCGAATGCATTGATTCGGGCGTTGAATTACCTACGTATGATTTAGGCTCTTCAAAAGTTAATAACGGAAGTTTTGCTGTATAATTATGAAGCGCTTCATATCGTAATCGCAACCCTGGAGAAATAGCTCCTCCCAAATAGTTGTCATTTTCGTCGACAAAATCGTATGTAATGCAAGTTCCAGCATCGATAACCAATCTATTTTGATTAGGATATTGCAATGTTGCTCCACTAGCAAGTATAATTCTATCGATTCCTAAAGTTTTTGGCGTTGCGTAATTATTTTTAAATGGAAAATGACCTTCATTTGTCAAAAAACAGACATTTACATCATTTTCAAAATTCAAAAACGACTCTTTTTCGACATTTCCGACAGACGCAACGACCAAATCGGTCACTTTTTCAAATTTTTTTAAAATTTTTTTAATTTTTATTTGGAGCTCATTTTTATCAAAAACAAACAATTCCAAAACAGTATCATTCTCAAAAACAGCACCCTTAATACGAGTATTCCCTACATCGATTGTTAAAACCATAGCTTCTTACTTTACGAATGCGAAGATACGAATTGATTTTTTTTTAAAATTGTTTTGGAGAAACTAAAAAACATTCTATATTTGCACCCGCAACAAGCACGGTACCTTAGCTCAGATGGTAGAGCAATGGACTGAAAATCCATGTGTCCCTGGTTCGATCCCTGGAGGTACCACGAAACCCGAATAGAAATATTCGGGTTTTTTGTTTTTAATACTTCTCCACAAATGCATTATTTATATATCATTTACTCAGATTCTTGTCAAAAATTCTATATTGGAGAAACTAACAATATAGATAATAGAGTTTCAAAACATCAGGAACATTTTTATTCAAATTCTTTTACTAAAATAGCTGATGACTGGGAAATTGTTTTAATATTTAACTGCGTTGATAAAGAAGAAGCTATCTATTTAGAAAAGTTTATAAAAAGAATGAAAAGTAAAGTATTTAACAATAAAATAATCGCTGACCCATCTATTTTAAAAGATATCCTTTTTAAAAGAAAATCATAATTTGCCCCTGGTTCTCCCGAAGCCTCGGGACTGGAGGTACCACGAAACCCGAATAGAAATATTCGGGTTTTTTGTTTTTAACACTTTTCTGATTTTATTTTCAAAAGAATTTTACCGCAAAGGTCGCAAAGTTTAATCAATAGCTTTGCGAGCCTTTGCGTTTTTTTCTTTGTGTACTTTGCGGTTAAATCGAATCGGATTAAAAAGTTGAGGATTAAGCAACAAAATAACCGCAAAGGACAAGTTTGTGGAAATTCGTGTAATCTGTGGCAAAAAACTTCCTCTCCTAGTCTAAACCTCTACTTCTAAGCTTTCTTTTTCTAATATCATTTGCAACTGAGGAGCAAAACCCAATCCCCACTTATCGAGTGCCACAATTAATGGTAAAAGAGATTCACCAGTTTCGGTAAGATAATATTCTACTCGTAGCGGAACTTCTGTATAAACTGTTTTACTTAAAAGTCCATGAAATTCCAGTTCCTTTAATTGGTTTTGTAATACGCGTTTACTAATACCTCTGATTTCTTTTACTAAATCTTTAGGGCGCTTTATCCCTTTAGAAATTTCATCTAGTAAACAAAACTTCCACTTAGAACCTACCACTTCCATTGCAACAGTAAGACCACAATTATAATCTATTGGAATTTTTCGTTGATACATATCTTTAGTTTCATTTGTTAATTTACAAAAGTAAAGATAAAATAGAACGCTTGCCCCAATTTCCTATGGTGATTAATTTATCACTACATGATTAATTCGCCCCTTATTGATTAATCCCTCTATCTATTTGACCTTTGCAGTAGCAAATTTTAAAACTCATAACATGAAAACTTTAGTAATTATTATACATCCCAATTTAAAGAATTCGATTATAAACAAACGATGGATTGAGGAACTAAAAAAACATCCCGAAAAGTATCTCTTACATGATTTACATAGCGAATATCCAGATGAGAAAATTGATATTGAAAGAGAAAAACAGCTCTTAGAAACCCATGATTCAATTATATTTCAATTTCCTTTTTACTGGTTTAATTCACCGCCATTGTTCAAGAAATGGTTGGATGAAGTATTAACACACGGATGGGCATATGGTTCAAAAAGCGGATATAAACTAAGCAATAAAAAAATTGCTTTAAGCATCGCCGCAGGAATTAATGAAGAAGACTATAGTTTAACGGGTAGATACAAATACACATTAGAGCAACTAACTGCTCCGTTTGAAATTACTTTTAATTATATAAAAGCCGATTATAAACCGCTATTCGCTTTTTATGGTGCAGAAAATAATGCTACTCCAGAAAGGATAGAAAAAAGCGCACATGATTATATTTCATTTATAGAGCAATTATAAAATGATAATTTAACCTCTTGTTAGACGCACTGTGGTGCGTCTCTACATTACATTGTAATCGCACAAAAATATATAGGCAAAAACAGATTACAATCTACTCTCTTTTAATTGTAATGCTCTTTGCAAAAAGCTCTGATTAGCAATTTTGCTTTCGGCTTCATTAATAGCCTTCAATAAATTATTCTCATTATCGGTAATTTCATTGAGAACTTCGGAGATAATATCCCAAACAGGTTTCATTTTTAAAATAAGATCTTGCCCTTTTGGCGTAAGCACAACTAAACGTTTACGCTCATCTTCTTTATCTTTTTTGGAACGAATAAGTTTCTGTTTTTCTAATTCTTTTAGCAAACTAATTGTAGATGGATGTGTGTAACCAATCTCATTGGCTATTTCTACAATACTCAATACGCCTTTATTGTAAAGCGTGTAAATTACTGGAAACCATTTAGGTTCAAACTCAATATCAAATGATTTGTAGAGCAAAGCACCGTCTTTGCGCAACTGCTCACTAAGGCGTTGTAACCTTGTAGATAGTGCCAAAATCCCCGATTCGTCTATAATATTCATCATATCTAGTTTAATTTTAAATGACAAAACACATTATCGGCTCCCATTACAGGAAAAGCCTCTGGAAGTGTTTCTTTCTCAATTCTTATAAAATTATTTCTCTCATAAAAACGTAAAGCTGCTTCTAATATCGAAACTGTTCCCAAATATAAATCAAGTATGTCATTTTCTTTGCTAAAAGCAATTAAAGTATCCAAAAGCTGTTGCGCAATGAATAACTCTTTACCTCTGAACTCTTTTTTTACAAACATCTTTCTTATTGCGCCTTCCCTATCATTATATCTTACCAAGGCAATAGTACCAACCAATTCTCCATCTACAAATGCTCCCCAAAAACAACCTCCTTTTTCATGATAAAAACTATTTATTTCAAGAAGATCAGGCTGGTCTTGTAAAGTTATAGGAACATTAAATTCTTTTTGCTGAATGCTTAATATTAAATCAACTACTGCTTCTGAATAGTCATTATTGATAGGAACAATTATTGTTTTCATAGCCAAAATATTTTACAATTCAAAACTACGTAGTTAAATACATAAAAACAAAATTATTCTAAAAAAAATATACTATTTGTAAAAATATAAACAATGATTTACCATCATAAAAAGAGAAACAACAAGAAATCATAATACCAATTATAAACGTCAATCAATATCAGTCATCTTTTATAGAAAATAGTTTACTCAAGCTTTTTTCAATCAAAACGGATAATCTAAAGCCCATTCAAAAACCACATAAAACACTGCAAATAAGATACTTATGCGTAAAACAAATTCTTTAAACAACGACAATTTATTTTTTTAGTATTATATTTAACAAATCTTTAGCAGGTAGAGCAGCCTACAAATTACTAAAAACAGTAATTTTGTAAAGTAATTTCTACAAAAAAATAAATGCATAATCTAAAAAGCGAGATTTTAAAAATTAAGAATAAGACAAGATTTGTCCTATTCTTCTATTTTATATTTTTCCTGTTTTTTGGACAAAATTTGTTAGCAGATAATAACAAAGCAATACCATTATTAAAGAGTAGTCACAAAAAGGAAGTGTCTATTCAAAAAACCTTATCAGGAATAAATAATGATATTGATTCAATAATTTCAAATGAAGATTTAGATATAGAAAACCCATATTTCATTCCTTATGAAATTCTGGTTTACTTACAAACTAACTCATTTGATAATAGATTCTCACTTCTAAAAGAGAGTCCAAATAGTACGCAGTATAATTTACCGTTATTCTTACAATACCACGCAATAAAAATACCATAAACCTTCGGGTTAACTATTTTTAATACACAGAAACATAACTTCCAAAGTGTAGAAAAGGTATTCTTATCAAAAAAACGCATAACTCTATGTGCTAACTTTTTGATGTTTTAAAATTGCCTGAAACTTAATTTCGGAATCTATCTCCCTATGTATCAAGTGCCATTTTTACGAATTACATACAACAAATTACTTTACTGTTTTCCCCACTTTCGATGTACTCAAATTCGAAAGTAATTCACCGTATTCTTTAAACAATTTAAAAACAAAAAATATGCACTTAACTCCAAGAGAGACCGAGAAATTATTGGTCTTTTTAGCGTCCGAGGTCGCTTTAAAAAGAAAAGCTAGAGGATTAAAACTTAATTATCCCGAAACTATTGCAATCATAACAGCTTTTGTTATGGAAGGTGCCAGAGATGGCAATACTGTTGCCGAACTTATGCAAAGTGGTGCCAAAGTACTAACACGAGACGATGTAATGCCGGGTGTCCCAGAGATGATTCATGACATACAAGTAGAAGCAACTTTCCCAGACGGAACTAAACTGGTAACTGTTCACAACCCAATTCGTTAATCTAAAAAAACAAAAAATGATACCAGGAGAAATATTTATAAAAGAAGGCGATATCATCTTAAATGAAGGTCGTGAAACAACTAGTATAAAAGTAATTAATACAGGAGACAGACCAATACAAATAGGTTCACATTTTCACTTTTTTGAGGTAAACAGAGCCATGGAATTTGATAGAGAAAAAGCATTTTGCATGCGTTTAAACATTCCATCTGGCACTGCGGTTCGTTTTGAACCAGGCGAAGAAAAAGAAGTTAGCCTTGTAAAAATAGGTGGAAATCGCAGAATTATGGGACTAAATAATCTTGTAAACGGTGATGCCAATTCATCACATAATAAAGACATGGCATTAAAATTAGCTGAGCAATTAAATTTTAAAAATACATCAAATGAGTCTTAAAATAAGTAGAGATAAATATGCTAATCTAGCAGGACCAACAACTGGAGACAAAATTAGATTAGGAGATACCGATTTAATAATAGAAATCGAAAAAGATTATGCAGTATATGGTGACGAAGTAATTTTTGGTGGAGGAAAAACGGTACGTGATGGTATGGGACAATCCACAACTTCTATCCGTGAGCAAGGTTCGTTAGACCTTTGTATTACAGGAGTTATTATTATTGATCATTGGGGAATTGTAAAAGCCGATGTAGGTGTTCGCGATGGTAAAATCGTAGGTATTGGTAAAGCTGGAAATCCAGATATTATGGATGGTGTAGATTCTAATCTTATCATTAGTGCCTCTACCGAAGTTCATGGTGGTAGCGGTTATATCCTTACTGCTGGCGGAATCGATACACACATTCATTTTATTTGTCCGCAACAAATAGAAACTGCTTTGTATAGTGGTATTACAACAATGATTGGTGGTGGAACTGGACCAAATGACGGAACTAATGCTACAACAATTACTCCTGGAAAATGGAATCTTGAAAAAATGCTTCAGGCTGCAGAAGAATATCCTATGAATTTAGGTTTCTTCGGAAAAGGAAACTGTTCTACATCTAAACCGTTAGTAGAACAAATTGAAGCTGGTGCATTAGGATTAAAAATTCATGAAGATTGGGGAGCAACTCCTGCTGTTATTGATGCTTCTCTTACTGTAGCTGATGAATATGATGTGCAAGTTGCAATACATACAGATACCTTAAACGAAGCTGGTTTTCTAGAAGATACTATGACAGCGATTAATGGTCGTGTTATACATACTTTTCATACTGAAGGTGCTGGAGGCGGACACGCTCCAGATATTATTAAAGCTGCAATGTATAAAAATGTTTTGCCAGCATCAACAAATCCTACAAGACCATTTACAGTAAATACTATAGATGAGCACATGGATATGTTAATGGTTTGTCATCACTTAAGTAAAAACATTCCTGAAGATGTTGCTTTTGCAGATTCTAGAATTCGTCCAGAAACTATTGCTGCCGAAGATATTTTACAAGATATGGGAGTATTTAGCATCATGAGTTCTGACTCGCAAGCTATGGGGCGTGTAGGTGAAGTTGTTACCAGAACTTGGCAAACGGCTAGCAAAATGCGTTCTCAAAGAGGATATTTAGAGCCAGATACCGAAAATGATAATTTCCGTGTAAAAAGATACATCTCTAAATACACTATTAATCCAGCAATTGCTCACGGTATTTCTGATTATGTTGGATCTATCGAAATAGGTAAAATAGCCGATTTTGTACTTTGGAAACCTGCATTATTTGGTGTAAAACCAGAAATAATTTATAAAGGCGGATTTATTGCTGCTGCAAAAATGGGAGATCCAAATGCTTCTATCCCTACTCCACAACCTATTGTTTACAGAACTATGTTTGGTGCTCACGGAAAAGCTAAATATGGTACTTGTGCCACTTTTGTATCTCAAATTTCTATCGAAAAAGGAATTGTTGAAGAATATGGTTTGCAAAAAATGGTTTTACCAGTAAGAAACTGCCGTAACATCTCTAAAGCAAACATGATTCATAATGATGGAACTCCTGATATTGAAGTAAATCCTGAGAATTACAAAGTATTGGTAGATGGTGTACATATTACATGTGAACCTGCTACTAAATTGCCTTTGGCTCAATTGTATTTTATGTTTTAAGAGCTTAGCTAAAACTAAATTAAAAAAGTTATCACATGCTTATTAAAGAAATATTAGGTAATACTGCCCAGCAACCTTTAGGTAAACTAAAGGTTGACTTACTGGAAATAGAATGGTATGAATTTACCAAGCGCATCCAGCGAAAAACTAGCAATGGTGGTACCGAATTGTCTATAAAGTTCTTAAAAGAAGGACAACGATTACGTGATGGCGACATCCTTTATCAAGATAATGATACAGCTATTGTTGTGTACATAAAACCTTGCGAAGCTCTTGTAATAAAGCCTACTACGATGTTGCAAATGGGAACTGTTTGTTATGAAATTGGCAATAAACATATGCCACTTTTTATACAAGACGATAAAGTATTAATGCCTTTTGAAATGCCCATGTTTAGATGGTTAGAAGCCGCAGGTTACCAGCCTACAAAGGAAGAACATCAATTACTGAATTTATTAAAATCAAACGTAGAACCTCACGGTCATGCGGGAAGTACTTCTTTATTCAGCAAAATTATTAATATCGCCTCAAAAAATGACCAATAAATTTTTAGGCAGTTTACTGCATATAGCCGATCCCACATTGCCCATAGGAGGATTTTCCCATTCTAATGGATTGGAAACTTATGTACAAAACAATATCGTAAAAGATACCCCTTCGGCAGAAATTTTCATTGAAAACATGCTTAAATACAACATCAAATTCAATGATGCTACTTTTATGCGAATGGCTTATGAAAAAACGCTTAACAATGATTTGCAAGCCCTGATTCTTTTGGATCAGGAATGTACTGCATTAAAATCTCCCAGAGAAATGCGAGACGCCAGCCAAAAATTAGGGCTGCGATTCATTAAAATTTTCAGACGACATAAAGAATTTGATCTGGCTTTGCAATACGAGCAAAGCATTTATAAAAGTGAAACAACGGGACATTATGCTATTGCTTTTGGGATGTATGCTTGCTTAATGGAAATCCCTCTGGAAGAATCTTTGTTTGCCTTTTTTTACAACAGTTGCATCGGAATGATTACCAATAGTGTAAAATTAGTTCCTCTGAGTCAGCTAGACGGACAAGATATGATGTTTCGCTTTCAGCCTAAAATAGCGCAATTGGTAGCAGAAACCCTTTGTTTAGATAAAAACTTAATCGGAATGTGCAGCATTGCTTTTGATATAAGAGCCATGCAACATGAGAGATTATATTCAAGACTATATATGTCTTAAAACAATAATATTTAGAATAAAAATGGAAGATAGAAAATATGTAAAAATAGGTGTCGCTGGTCCTGTAGGATCTGGAAAGACAGCACTTTTGGAAAGACTTTCCAGAAAAATAATGGACGATTATAATATCGGGGTAATTACCAATGATATCTATACTAAAGAAGATGCCGAATTTATGGCTAAAAACAGTCTTTTGCCAAAAGAAAAAATCATCGGAGTAGAAACTGGTGGATGCCCACACACGGCCATTCGCGAAGACGCAAGTATGAACTTAGAGGCTGTAGATGAACTGGCAAAACGATTTCCTAACATCGAAATTATTTTAATCGAAAGCGGTGGTGATAACCTTTCGGCAACCTTTAGTCCAGATTTAGCCGATGTAACCATTTTTGTTATTGATGTATCTGGAGGTGAAAAAATTCCAAGAAAAGGTGGTCCTGGAATTACACGTTCTGATCTATTACTAATTAATAAAATTGACCTTGCTCCTATGGTTGGTGCAAGCTTAGAAGTAATGGAAAATGATGCTCGCAGAATGCGTCAGGGAAATCCATTTGTTTTTAGTAATCTTAAAACAGATGAAGGTCTTGACAGTATTATAGGATGGATTAAAAAATATGCCCTTTTAGAAGATGTCGAAGAACCAAAGTTATACCGCTAATGGATTCTAAATTAAGCATCGTAACAGGCTGTAGAGACGGAAACTCTTACATGAAAGATGTGTATGTAACACCTCCTTTTCGCGTTGTTCCTGTGGGACAATTAAAAAAGGATGGTGGCGCATACTTAATGATAACCAGTTCGTCACCAGGAATTTTAAATGGTGATAATTATTATATTAATGTTCTAGTAGAAGAAAATGCTCGTTTGCAGCTATTATCACAATCCTACCAGCGTTTATTTAATATGGATGGTCATGCAACACAAAATCTTGTTGCAAAAATGGAAGCAAACACTTCTTTCTTTTATGTACCACATCCGATTGTACCGCATGAAAATTCAACATTTATAAGTACAAATACAATTTATATCGAAGATGATTGTGATCTTATGATGGGTGAAATAATTACTTGTGGAAGAAAACACCATGGAGAAATTTTTAAATATTCTCATTTTCAGAATAAAACTGAAGTCTTCCATAAGCAAAAATTAATTTTTAAAGACAATATTTTATTACGCCCCCAAATAATCCCATTAGATTCTATAGGTTGCTTAGAAACATTTACTCATCAAGGCACTTTAGTTTATCTGAATACTAAAAACATTAAAACTGATGATTTTATAGAAGAGATTTACGAAATGATGTCAACTGAAAAGGAGTTGGAATTCGGAATTTCATCTTTACAAAATGATGGTTTTGTTCTAAGATTATTAGGCCACGGAGGAGAACAAATGTTTAATTGCTTCCAGAAAATACAGGAAAAAGTATGGGCTTTTAAAACCGAAAATATTTTATCATGACAGAGACATTATGGGCATTATCGCTCACCGCCATATCCATTAGTTCCATACATACCATGTCGGGACCAGATCATTATTTACCTTTTATTGTATTATCACGTTCAAGAAAATGGTCCGCTTTTAAAACCTATATGCTCACAATAGTTTGTGGTTTTGGTCATGTTTTAAGTTCTGTAGTTCTTGGTCTTATTGCTGTGTTTTTAGGCTGGCAAATGAATAAAATAAGCTGGTTTCAGGATATACGCGGAAACATTTCTGGCTGGGCTTTATTGATTTTTGGACTCATTTATTTAATCTATGGAGTTTGGCAAGCTTATAAAAACAAACCTCATAAACATTTTGATGTTCTAGGTGAAGATGTTTATGTTTTTGAACACAAACATGGCGAAATTGTAATGCCTGATAAAAGAGTAAAAGTAACGCCTTTGGTACTATTTGCAATTTTTGTTATGGGTCCAAGCGAACCCTTGATTCCTCTACTCTTTTTCTCAGGAACACATCGTTCTGTAACCGAAATCGTGGTACTTATTAGTGTCTTTACAATTTCTACCGTTCTAACCATGTTACTTATGGTAATCTTAGGTCGTTATGGATACAGCCTTATCAAGACTGAAAAACTAGAACGCTACTCTAACGCAATAGGTGGTTTTGTAATTACAACTTGTGCATTCGGGATGGTATTCTTAGGATGGTAAACTGTTATAATTTCCTTATAAATAATTACAATTATAACAAACAAAAAATCTACAAATTAGATTAAAAAAGAAAAAGATGAACAAAATAATAGAACAAAAATTTCCCCTTGTAAGTGAAGTTTTAAAAGGTGTTGGACAAATAATGCTGCAAGAAAATATCTATACTGGATTATTTTTTACCATTGGACTTTTTGCAGGATCTGCATCAATGGGTATTGCAGTACTTCTTGCATCTTTAACGGGTACACTTACCGCTAAGGTTTTAAAATATGACAAAGAAGAAATTAAAATGGGATTATACGGATTCAGTCCGTCATTAGTAGGTGTTGCATTGGTTTTTTTATTCAAAAATGAAGTCATTATTTGGCTACTCGTTATTCTGGGATCTATTGCTGCTGCAATGCTTCAGCATTTCTTTATCAAAAGAAAAATTCCTGTTTTTACTTTCCCATTCATTTTTGCAACCTGGATTATAGTATCGTTACTTCACCACTTTTCAAATATTCCTCCATCACCAGAATACCTAACCGTTCCTGATTTAACAGATATTGACGCTTTTTCTTCTGAGGTTAATGGCTTTGGAGAAGTAATTTTTCAGGCAAGTATTTGGGCAGGGCTTCTTTTCTTTATCGGAGTTTATATTAATTCGCCTATTGCTGCTTTATATGGTTTAATGGCTTCTGCAATAAGTTCGGCGCTTTCTTTCCATGGACACGAGCCTATTAATGAAATTCATATGGGATTATTTAGTTTTAACGCTGTACTGTGTGCCATTGTTTTTGCTGGAAATAAAAAAATAGATGGTGCTCTGGTTTTAATTTCAGTAGTAATCTGTGTCATAATCAATATCGGATTAGTAAATGCTAAAATTGAAATTCTTCAAAATGCTGGTGGTGCATTTACGCTACCATTTGTTTTGGCAACTTGCTTGGTTTTACCTCTTAAAAATTATATTTCAAGGAATGATTTTTTCGCCAAACTGGAGGATTAATTCTTGAGTTATATCATTAAACTAAAAAGTTAACCATATAAGAATATAACTTTCATGTAAACGAAACTTAAGTTTTCTTAAATGACTTATATGGTTAAAAAATCACCGAAAAACGCTTAAAAATATTGTAGTGTTTTTCCTGTAAAATATTCAAGAAAAGATTACAAATCATTTAACTTTTATTACAAAATTTTAAGTTAGTTTTTTTTGTAATTTCGCGCCCTCATATTTTGAATCTTTCCATGAAAAACAAACTAATAAATATCCCTCCATTACCAGCAATTATCTTAGCAATTTTAAGTGTACAATGCGGAGCGGCCATTGCAAAAAGTCTATTCCCTGTTCTTGGTGCAGCTGGAACTGCATCGTTACGAATAGGAATTTCTGCAATAATATTATTATTAGTTTACAGACCAAACCTACGCATGATTACTCCTCCGCAGTGGAAACTTGTAATTCCTTATGGTTTGTCTTTGGGAGCAATGAACTTAATTTTCTATCTGGCTATAGAACGAATTCCGGTAGGTCTTGGTGTTACATTAGAGTTTGTAGGGCCTTTATTAGTAGCCGTTTTTGGTTCTAAGCGTTTAGTCGATTACTTATGGGTATTACTTGCTGCAATAGGAATTGCTCTTATTGCGCCGTGGTCTAGCAATGGTATCGATCTTGTTGGTGTTTTATTTGCATTATTAGCAGGTGTTTTCTGGGCAACATATATCATATTAGGAGGAAAAGTTTCCAGAGTTATGAAAGATGGTGATGCAGTATCTACAGGAATGTTATTCGCCTCTATACTTATCGTCCCTTTTGGAATTATGGAAAACGGATTAAGTAACCTTACACCTGGTTTATTAGGAATGGGTATTGCACTTGCACTTTTATCTAGCGCAATTCCGTTTACCTTAGAAATGAAAGCACTAGGACAACTACCTCCACGTACCTTTAGTATTTTAATGAGTTTAGAACCAGCTGCAGCCTCAATTTGTGCCTTTTTCTTTTTGCAAGAACACCTTACTATTAGCCAAATACTAGCTGTTGCCTTGGTAGTTATAGCTTCTGCTGGCGCAACAATGACTGCGAAGAAATAGAGATTTTAGTCCCGAGGCTTCGGGATAGATTTTAGATTACTTTGTGCCCTCTGTCCCTTTGCATCTTAGTGCCTTAGTGCCTTTTCAAAAAAAACCTTAGCACCTTACAAATAAACAAAGGTCCAAAAGTTACTCAGTTTATACATAAACCAAACAACCTTTGAACCTTTGTTTCTTAGTACCTTTCTTAAAAATCTTTGAACCTTTGTCTCTTAGAACCTTAGTACCTTCTTAAAAACCTCAGTACCTTCCTAAAAAACCTTTGAACCTTTGCTTCTTAGTTCCTCTATACCTTTCTTAGTACCTCAGCACCTTTCTTAAAATCTCAGAACCTCAAAAAATTCCGATATAATATTGATCTGCACCTGCTGTTATTCTTGCACCCAAAGTACCATTAGCAGCTGTAGAATTTACATCAAACATATATATGTTACCCGGAGTTCCTACTGGAGTTAATGCAATATAAAATTTACCATTTTTAACAACTGAAAATTGGTATTGAGTTAACCATAATCCAGCAGGTACATTTAAGTCTACAATCGTATTGTTTTTAAGGTCAATTCTTGCCAATCCCCAAGGAGCAGAATAGCTTGGATCACCATTTTTATCAACACCAATCTGAATTTTTGTGTCACCTTTCTTTTCGTAAGGCATATATCCAATTCCGTTACCAGCATAGAACCAACCATTACTAGAAGCATCTCTACCTAACAATCCGCTTACGCTATATTTATAGGTTTCATCATATTTGCCATTTATAATTTTCACGATATTTAAATCCTTACCGTTACTTACCATTTGCATGATTTCACCAGCTTCATTAAAGTGTTGTGTTGGTGTACGGTAACCATTTGTAGCTCCTTTAACTTGCGAAGTACTAATTACAGTAGCATTAGCTAAACTTGGATAGTCTAACACAAGAGTAAATGTTTTATCAGTTGCATCATTAGCACCAGTTGATGCATTAAATTTACTTACAGATGTACCATAATACAATTTATTACCAGAAATAACCGGGCAATCAATACGATCAATATAATACCCCTCACTTGCCAAAGTTCCTGGAAGAACTACATCAATATCTTTCTTAAAGTTACTACCAAAATTCATGGCTTCTAAATCAAGAAGACCAATACTTGCAGTTATCTTATGTTTTAAAAACTCTGTATTATTAGCTCCTCCAAATACTTTAACAGAAGCAATACTATGAACAGATCCAACTTTATCAGTCATTTTTGTAAAACGTACTGCCTTAACCCCTAATGGAATAGAAGCATCAAAAGTTACTATTTTATTATAATTATCTCCACCATGGTACGTTAACTTATCAATAGTACCAATTGTATAATTAAGACTGTAAACAAGCGAACCATCTGTAGATGTAAATACTCTTGCTGTACGAGATGAAGTCATTGAATATCCTTTTTTAGAATATGAAATTTCACCTTGAGAAAGATCTGTAACCCCCTGAAGATAAGTACCAGAAATACTACCAGAACCACTAGCAAAAGCCAATTGAAAATCAGTTTTTACCTCTGGCGATGTAGGAGTGTCTCCATTATTATCATTACTACTACATGAGCCTAGTAGTGCTATTGCACAAGCACCTGATAGTAATGTACTTTTTAAATTTCTAAATTTAATTTTCATTGCGATTATTTATTTTGAAGTTAATGAATACGTTAATTTGGCAAAAAATGCCCTGCCTGGTTTTTGCAAACCAAAATTGTCAAATATCTGTTGATCAAATATGTTTTTCGCATCTACACTAATCGTAAATCTATTAGAAGGAAAAGTATAAGCGATTCCTAAACTATTAGAAAATTGTGTTGGAATATAGTCTAAGTTCTTACCTCCAACATTTGCCCAATTCCTAAGAAATTCATCTACATAACTGATGTTATAATAAATAGAAGCCTTAGCGTTTTTTGCAAATAAATCATCCTGATAATAAACTGCATTAATATTAAATTTAAACGAAGGCTCGTTTCTTATTTGCATACGATAAAATAAATATGGAGCACCATTGGCATCAAATTGAGTATTAAATAAAGACTCAAACTTGGACACATTAAATGAGAGATTAAACTTCTTGGCATAATCATAAATAATCTCAGCATCTATACCACGAGACATAACATTCTCAAGGTTTTCAAATTGCGAGTAAGTAAAACTTCCTGCCCTTATAGATTCCCTAATCATTCCTTTAGTGTCTCTATAAAAAAGAGAGGTATTTAGTCTAATAGAATGATCGCCAAATTTTAATCCAGACCAATTTACTCCAATGTTTACATTGTAACTCGTTTCAGGCTTAAGCTCTCCTGCCGGAGCAAGTAAATTATCATTAACATTACCAAACAATTCGTTAGGACTAGGTAATCGCATCGCTTTCTCTGCAGATCCTAACAAATACAAATTAGGATTTAATTCATAAGATAAAGTAATACCATATCCGCTAAAATCAGATTTTTTGGTAAATACTCTCATTTCGTAATTAGGCACTCCTGTAACAATATCTTTCCTATAAGGTTCATTTGAAGTTGCCTTTTGAAAATAATGCTTGTAAAAAATATTAGTTCTCAATTTCTGCGAAAAGGCCAAATTCTCATACGTAAACGAAACGATATTTTTTTCTAAATCCCTGGTATTCTCTAGTAATTGCAGACCCAAAGGTTGTAATTCATCCGATATACCACGTATAAAATTATTATACATATAATTGGCATATATCGTATTATTGCTATTTATTGTATATCCTAAGTTCGTACGAACAAACAAAGTCTTATCAGTATTAATACCTAGAGTTTTAGCACTTGCTACCTCTGCCCCACTACTATATTTTACATAAGTTCCGTCAGGATACATTATTGGTTTTCCTGTCCAATCATACATAACACCTACAGTATCTATAGCCTGCCTTTTTAAATAAGAATAACTTGCATCAACTTTTAGCGAAAATCCTTTTGTAAATAAATCACTCTTACTATAAGTTAATGTTGCAATGCTAGAATTACGTCTGGTATGGCGGTCACCATATACATTATCCATTGTAATACCATGCTGAACCTCTTTATAATCCTTAGATAAAATACCACCAATCATAAACCTATCTGCCCATTTAACATCTGTAAAACCAGCTTCAAACTTTACTCCAGATGATTTATAAGCATCATGAAAACGTTTTGCACGTTGATCAGTCTTCGTTTGTCCTGTGTAATCCTTAAAAGCGATACTTTTTCCCCAAACTTCATAATTATTATCGCTATAATTGTAAAATGCAGAAGCATCAACTGTTAACCCATTTTCTTTTCGGTAATTACCCGCTATATTCCATTGATGAGTATTAAAAGAACCCAATGAATAAGATGTAACAAGCGTGTTTCTAGTTTTCTTTTTAAGAATAATATTAATCGCTCCACCCAATGCATCTTCAGAAAGATTGGCAGGAACAACTCCTTTATAAACCTCGATACGGTCAATTAATGCTGGAGGAATGCTATTTAATGAATATGAAGAACCAAAGTTAGAAGCAGGAACACCATCAATAAAAACCTTTACAGCATTACCCGATAAACCATTAATATTATAATCAATCTTAGAACCCAATCCACCATCTTGCCTAATACGAACCCCTGCCGAACGATCCAGCAACTCATTAGTTTGTATAGACTGCAAAGCCATCTTTTGAGTATCAATAACATTTACAGCAAAACCCTTAGTTTCAACCTCTTTTTTCTCAGTCTTTACATTAATAACAACCTCTTTTAAGCCTAAACTTTCTGAAGGTTCAACAACCAGAATAATCCTTTCGTTGCTGCCTTTAAATTCTACATTAATGCTTTTTCTGGTAATCTCGATAGAACTTACCTCAATCTCATACTGCCCAAAAGCAAGACCTCTAAATTCAAACTTACCTTCATCATCTGTAATTACCTGATTCTTTGTGTTTTTAACAGCAACAGCTGCATAACTAATTGGTGTACCATTTTCTAGTTTTAAAACTCCCGAAAGAGTTCCGTTTTGAGCAAATGCCCCTGAAGGCAGAAAAAACATACCAACAAATAACAAACTATATTTTAGAGATTGTAATAAAGAGTTTTTCTCTTTTAAAGGCTGAATATTTGTATTGGTTACAAAAAAAAGTTTTTCTTTTAACCCAAATACATCATCGCATCCATTTGTAATACAATCAGTTATTATATTCTTGATTGCTATAAAACAATCGATGTAGTTTTTGAAACGCATTAAAAAGTAAAATTGGCATTGTTAATTTGCCTGCAAAATTACCTCTAGTCTCTCGGGTCAAGGGTGTCAATAAGGGATTATAACATACACAAAAAGGATTGTTTTTATTTAGACTCAATACAGATATTAAATATAAACGTATCTTTGTAACCAACATAGTAAGAATTAGAATGCAACTTAAAACCACGATAAAAGATATAGATTACAAGCTCTGTGACCAGACTTTTTTTGAAGAAAAAGATCACGCTTACGAAATTATTGAAGATATTATTACATTCAGTGATTCCAAATATGGCAGCATAAAAGATAGCCAAACTTTAGCAGGATCGTTTTTTATAAACTTTATCGAGGTAGATTTATTACAGCCCATAAAAATTGAATATTACACAGACGAACCTGTGATGCAAATGTTCTTTTTTATGAAAGGGTGTACTAACATGATGCATCACCAAATACATTACTTACCCGCAGGTACAAAACTGGCTAAACTTCCCGCTACACCTACAGCAATAGAATACCTCTCGATATTAATACCGCAAGATACCTACAACACACTAGTAGATTCTTTAGATCTGGATTTTCAATTCATCACAACATATTCTAATGAAAATCCAGCCAAGCAAGTAAACTATAGTGAAATTATGACACCCGAAATTTTGGCTGTAGTAAGAGATATTAGCACTTGCGAAAGAACAGGTCATTTTCGCAGAATGTATATGGAAACAAAAGTATCTGAATTATTATTATTACAAGTAGAGCAATTAACTCAAGCGCAAAAGGTTTTACATTCAATTCCGAAAATTGATGTCGAAAGAATGCACCATGCCAGAGAAATAGTTACTCAAAACATTATGGCACCCTGCTCATTAATAGATCTTGCCCGAAAAGTAGGAACTAATGAATTTAAGCTAAAAAAATACTTTAAAGAAATATTTGGTACAACCGTTTTTGGTTATCTAAACGAACTAAAAATGACTGAAGCCAAACAAAAATTACTAAAAAGCGAATTAAACATATACCAAATAGCAGAATCATTAGGTTATAAATCTCCTAATCATTTTAGTACAGCATTCCGTAAATACTTTGGGTATCCACCTAGTCAAATCAAGAATCAAAATAATTGCATAGGTTCAGGACTTATGAAAATAAAAGAAGTGGTAATTAGTATGTTCTGCCCTTTTGTAACAGAATTATCGGCACTAGACCTATTAATTATCTAGATTTATTATTACCCTGATTATTTTTGTAAGGAGCTAATCCAGCTATCCACTCTATCTTTTCTTTGTTAAAGAAACAAAGAAAAGGATGCCGTTACTATCTGGGCTAAAAAACAATAAACTCAAAAAACATTCAAAAAAAGCGCAAAGTCATAGACAATGCGCTTTTTTAAAACCTACTCACGTAGTACGAGTTGATTTGTGTTTACTTAATAATCTTTTTTACAACCACTCCGTTATCAGTATAAATACGCAACAAGTAAACACCTTTACTTAAAAAAGAAACATCAAGAGGCATTTCCTCTGGTACAACTCTCTTTACTAAAGAACCATTTATAGCGTAAAATTCGACTGCTAATATCGTATTTCCATCAGCAGTAATCGTAAGGATATCTTCCGTAATTGGCACAGGATATAGTCTAACATCGCTTGCTACCAACTGTTTATTTAATTCCTCGATAACAACTTTGTTCTCAGATAAATTCACATCCGAGGATTTCATTACATTCTCATCTACATCTACAGTACTATCTTCATCATTCTTTTTAGTTTCAGAACTTACAGTATCATTGTCATAAACAGCAGTAATAACAACATTTGCTGCTTTAGCAGGAATTACTCCAGAATAAGTAACACCAAATTCTTGACTACTTACATTATCTATTTTAATATCCCAATATCTAAAAGTATGACCTGCTTTAGGTTTAACTTCCAAAGAATAAGAAAGACTTTGTAAATATTTCCCTTTAAAATTATTCAACAATTTAATAGTATTTAACAACACATCCCCTTTAGAAAAATCATTATTTACATTCAATGCCATCTCATTACCGCTCAAACCAAAAGAAGATTTTACGTGTTTAGTAGCATAGGGTTGTCTTTTAATCCAATAATCTTTCATTGATTGGATATTTTTTTTCCAAGTTGCTAAAGTTGGAACCGAAGAATGAACATCATGTGTATAGCCTATTTCATTTTCAATCTTTTTTGCAAGACTATCAGTAATAGGTGTTGTTCTGGTAGGATCAAATGTTTGATAAGCATGAACAATATACTGACCAGCAAATTTTTGCTTAAACGTTGCATTTTTACAAAGACTATAAAAAACATATCCCATCGAGCTTGTAGAACTCTTTTGTGTACGGTTTATGTTATTATCCGCAGATGAATAAACTATTAAAGCCAAATCAGCATCATGCAATATATAACGCCATTTTGTTTTATTAGTATAAGGTCTCCATGCTTTAATGTTATTATCAGGTTGATCACGATTGTTAATATAAGTTTGTACTAAAAAATAATTTAGTACTTCAGGCTCATCAATATACTTCTCTACATATTTAAGATAATTAGCTTCAGTTTTAAGGTCATTTGCTTTAAGATAACTTACCATTTCATTCCACTGATTCATATTCCCTTGAGAAGCACGAATAGTAGAATAATCGTTATGTTTACCTAACAAATCGTATTCGTTAGTCTCCAAACCATAATTAGATTCCAGATAATCCTTTTGAGTTCTTTCTCTAATATTCATCAAGCCATTATAATTACCATTAATATATACAACAGCAGGTTCATAAGCTCTACGGTCTATATCCATTTGGTCCTTTATCAAAACATGTACTAATGCATCCTGCAGCATCGTTTTTTTACCATCCTGTCCCGAAGTTCTTAATGTAACCGACTTTCTTTTTTGACCTTTCTTCTCATTAAAAAAATCATATTTCATTCGGTTATTTCCCTGAAACCTTTTGTCTGCTATAATATTAAATTGTTTATGCTCTTTTGCACGCTGGCTAGCTGCAAATATCTCAACATTCATTTGATAGTTAAAATTAGACGTCCCATTTTGAGTTGGAAAAAATTCAACATTAGAAGGTCTTTTCATAACCTTATTATTATAGTTTCTCCATATTCCCAGCGTTCCATCATTTCGATATTTTTCATTCATAGAAACCGAAAAAACAGGCAAATCAATATTTCGTTTATTTAGCAAATAAGATTGAGTAACAACAGTACTTGGTAAATAACCAGGTGCATAAACTTTTGCTCTAATAACAGCATTAGTAACAGAGATTGCGCCATTATAAAGCAACGCTTTTCCAGTAAGCATTTTAGATGCATCAGTTACCTGAGTTGTTGCATCAAAAGGTTCGTCACCATTTAATGTATAATAAATTAAAGCTGCAGGAGTTTTACTGGTTAACGTGATTTGTTTCGTCCCACTAATAAATCCACCCGCTTCACTAAACAAAGGTTGTTCAGCCTGTTTACTTGCAGGAAAACCTTTAGCATTAGTTGTTTTAGGAGTAGGATAACTCATAAGACTCCATTCACTACCACCATCAGTAGTTCTGCCATACGATATATTACCATTATTTAAAGGAGGATAAGTTATTTTATCTACAAGATTTTTACTGGCATCAAACATATAGATAGTTCCACCTTTAGGCTCCAACCTAAAACTTGCATTTGTGCTTGTATTAGTTTCATCAAAATAAACTAGCAAATATCCTACTTTAGAAATACTAGCCTTAGAGCTTGTAATTTGCCATTTAGTAGGCAAATTGATATCATCAGAAAAATAATAATTTCGAAAGCTAACTGTAGTATTCGCTGGATTATATAATTCTATCCAATCCGAAAAGTTGTATTGTGTAGGATCATAACTCATGGTATTACTCGCCATGACCTCATTTATTTTAATCTGTGCAGTTGTAGAAATTGATACTAAAACTATCAATAAAAAAAAACGCTTAAAAATTTGGTGTAAAGTTCTATTCATAAAGGTTTATTTAAGTTAAAAAATTTAACTCCAAAAATGCCTTTATTTTTTTTCCTCTTTAACTATAAAAAGTTTTATAATTAATAAATTAGGACAATTATTTAATCATAAGTATTCTAAAATTTCACAAGCAGTTTTGCCTGTTAACTCGCCACCAATTTGAACTCGTACCCCTTATAAAATCAGGATTTCAAACCCTTTTCTTCGAGAATAAATTCTCAACCACCCAAGCTGGACCAATCATTAAAAACTGAAGATCTTTTAAGAAAGAAGGCTTTTTACCCTCTATATTGTGTCCATAAAACTGCCCAATCCACGCAATAACGAAAACACCAATAGAAAATATCCATAACGGAAAAACTTGTCCGATATAATAATTTACAACCAGACAAATAGCCGAGAAAATTGCAATCTTAAAAGCCATTCCAACCGACAATCTAATATAGAAAACGAGTACAAAAAGTAACACAACCACAGCCCAATTTTCGATTATTGGGGCATTCAACTTTAGAGTGCGAGCAATTAAACCACTCGGAATACTCATTAATAAACCTACAATCGAAAAGAAAATTGCAGGAACACATACATAATGTATCGCTTTATTCTTTGGGTTTTGGTGACTTACTGCATATTCATCAAACCATTGTTCTAACGTTCTCATATTTCAGGATTTAGGTATACGTAAATCTAATAAAATTTATGAAAGATACAAAAAAGGTTTTTTAAAGAAGGTACTAAGGTTCTAAGAGGCAAAGGTTTTTTTGAGAAAGGTTTTGAGGTGCTAAGGCTTTTAGTTTGCGGATAAAATGATTATGATACTATCACCCTATAAAAGTTCTTAAACTCATACAAGATAACTACCGCATTTCTTTATTCTTTAAAAAAGTGTTTATACCTTAAACAATCCTTTTTTAAATAAATATTTTTATCAGAAAGAAAACTTGTAAAACAATACTTGTTGCATAAAAAGTCAAATTTCGCAACACCTATTAACTCTTTCTTGTTGTAAAAAATCAAAATATCTTGATAACAGTTTAAACATCTATAGTCAGGGAAATATTTTCCAGGATTTTTATCTGTCAGAAAATCTTTTATATTGGCCTCAAAATCGTTACTTATTTCTCTTTTTAAAAATCCATACTGAGCTAATTTTGTATAATTGAATTTATTTTTTTCCTGCACAAAATCAGAATAATAAATATCAAACCTATCTGTATTATCTGGTGGACCAGCCAATTTATAAAAGCTACTGTGATAATACTCTACCTCATCAAATATTAATACATTATTTTTATCTTTTTGACAACTCAAAAAAAATACACCTGCTAACATTAATAGAATCTTTTTTGTCATGATTGATTTCATATTTATCATTCCTTTTTTTTCACAATTATTTACTCATTTTTAAATATTAGTACCAAATTGTTCCTCAAACTATGTCGAGTTACTTATGTATCACAATCATTTTACTCGCAAACTAAGCAACCTTTGAACCTTTTAAAAAAAACCTTAGCGCCTTTCCTAAAAAACTCCATCCCACAATTCATCAATCTTAATGAGCGCTTTATCAAGCGAGATAACTTCCCATTTTCCATTTGTTTCTATACCAAGACCAATGTTTTTTAATTTCAACAAAGCGTCATTTACATCAAAATCTAAATCTGTATTTAGCTTTGTCATAAACCAAGATTCAATTTGATAATCGAGTTCATCTGCAGTTAAAGGATTCTTACTTCTTTCTAAAAATGCATAAGCCAAGATAGTTTCCTTAAGTACTTCCTCCTCTGATGAGTTTAATAAAGAGTAAAAAGCACCGCTATTATTTCCTAGATTCTTAAAGTAAAGACTATCAGAAAGCATCTTAGAATATTTTATCTTCTTATTCACAAAATTGCTATACTGTCTAAATAAATATGCAGATAAAATTCCTAATGCAATTAAGCCCTGATTTAGCGAAGCTTTACTATTTAGCAAATCAAGAGTTTCTCCCGATTTGTATGCAGCATACATACGAATCAATGCCGGAATTACGGTAGTACTTAATAACGAAACTCCACCAAAAATACCAGGAACCCACAACAATAGTTTGTCTGTAGTGGACATCTTGGGGATTGCATTTGGGAATATCGTTTCGAGGTCATTTTTAGGAACGCGCTTAAAGATTTTTAAAACCACAGAACCAGGCTCAATAGGCATTTTTCCTAATTTTACTTTTTTCTCTCTAAGATAATTGGCATCATTATAATTAAGATAAATCATGACACGATCATAATATTCTATCTCAATTTCTTTCTTCCAGAAAATAAATTTAGTGACCTTTTCTTTTGCCTTATGATTGCCTCTAACATATAATTCGTAATCTTTAAAAGCATTAAAATCTATTGCTAAATTTAGACCTATTAAATCTGAATCTTTAAATGCCTTGTCTAACGTTTCCTTGTCAATGCGACTATAATTACCATGTTCCAAAACTGTAACAAGCGTTTCTTTAAAAACAGAAAAGTCACTCTTGCCTATAAAACTTTCACGTTCTTTCGGGCTTAAATCAGGATCGAATAGAGCATAATTTTGTTTTAAATTTCGGTTAAGATTAAAAGCTTCATAATGATAATAGTGCTCTATAATATCGAATAATTTTATAAAATCATCGACCTTTTTTTGGTCTTCACTAAAAGTTGCAATTTGTTGTTCGAGTAAGAACTCCTTGTTAAAGGGAATATAATGTTCTCGGTTCATATAAAATTTGGGGGCTTATTTTAAAGGTTCAAAGGTACAAAGGTTTTTAGTTTCTGAGGTACAAAGGTGCTAAGAAACAAAGATGCAAAGGTCCTAAGAAACAGAGGAACAAAGACTGCCTAGTTTGCGGATAAAGTATAATGCTAGAGAGCTTTCTCTACACAAACTAAATAGCCTTTGAGCCTTTCTAAATTAAAAAAAACTCTGAGAGTAACTTTAGAAGCTACTTATACAGATTCTAAGACTATTTCTTTTAGAAACAAATATAATAACTAAAAAAAAACTTTTTTATTCATAAACGAAGCTTCCTTTGTCCCTTTGCATTTTAGCACCTTAGTACCTTTCCTAAAAAAAACTTTGTTCCTTTGCTACTCTGCTCCTTTGACCCTTTCTAAATTAAAAAAACCTCTGAGAGTAACTTGAGAAGCTACTTATACAGATTCTAAGACTATTTCTTTTAGAAACAAATATAATAACTAAAAAAAACTATTTTATTCATAAACGAAGCTGCCTTTGTCCCTTTGCATCTTAGCACCTTAGTGTCTTTCCTAAAAAACCTTTGTTCCTTTGTTTCTCTGCTCCTTTGAACCTTTCTAAATTAAAAAAACACCTAATGTAGCATGAGCCATTTCTATTAGCCTACCTTACACAAAAAAATGGCAATAGAACATAAAGTTCGGCTCGTAGAAGCATTGTTTGACCGCCTTGAAATTGAAATTACTGCTTTTCAATCTGAAACACATATATTTTGTAACGCTGGTTGTGGAAAATGTTGTTCTAAACCTAATATAGAAGCTTCACCTCTAGAATTTTTGCCCTGGGCATTTCATTTGTTTTTGAATGGTATGGCTGAAGAAACTTTAGCAGAATTAAATAATACATCCAACAAAAATTGCCATTTATACCGCCCTCTCTCTGTTCTGGAACATCATAAAGGAAAATGTAGCAATTATCGTTATAGAGGACTTATATGTCGTCTATTTGGTTATGCCGCAAATACCGATAAATACGGAAAACTGCGATTGGCAACCTGCAAAATCATAAAAGAAGAACAACAAGATAACTTTAATACAGCCGAAGAATTGATTAATAAAGGACAGTACGTGCCTATTTTTACTGATTATTATATGCAATTAGCACAAATAGACCTCAAAATGGGAATTACATTGCTCCCAATAAATGAAGCTTTAAAAATGGCCATCGAAGAAGTCTTGCATTATTATGCCTACAGACCATTTCCTGGTGGATTAGAGAATATTGCTTAGTTTTTTTTAGGTACAGAGGTTCTGAGGGACTAAGGTTCAAAGATTCAGAGATACAAATCTTCTTTTAAAAGATTAAACCTTAGTTTTATCTCTTACTAACATATTATGGTCTTGCTTTTTGAAAAATTCTATATACTTCTAGCTAATAGAAAAACAATCAATGAAAAGACTAGAGATCTTTTTAATTAGTTTATCATAAAAAAAAGCACAAAATCAGAGACTTTTGCACTTTTTCATGATAGATACTTCCAGAAGGAATATTCTTTTAAGCTTTTTTTCTCATCAAGTAATGATACACATTCTGTCCTCCAACTGTCACAACATTTGACGCTACAAATTCATACCCGTTTGAAGACATATAATTTAAAGCATCTATCATCGAATTGAATACTAAACCTTCTCCATTTTCATCTTTTAAAAGTGTTGCATCTGTATTACTTGCAAAATATTTAGTTTTTTGCCCAATGTCAATTGTTATAGTAAGTTTTGAAGACATCATTTTAGAAGTCCCCAAAATTTGCAAATATTGTACATCCAAATCTTTAATAGGAATTCCGTTTATAGTTTGCCCAAAACTTACAAACCCAAATAGCAATGCGAAACTCAATAATGTTTTTTTCATTTTCTTAATTATAATTAATATTCTAATCTTATAAAATCAAATGTAGGATTTATTATAACTTTAAGTTCTTAATACATTTAATTATTTATACTCAAGCCAACTCACACATAAGAATTTTAAATAATGTGTTTACTTCTTTAATTTCAATAAATTCATCTTTAATTGATTTAAAACTTATAATGATTTATTAATAAGTTTAATTAATTCTTGAATTTTATTCTATTATCAAGAACATATATATATTCTTTACTAATTGTTTTTTTCAAATTTTTCCATAGACTTTATTATACCTCTTCAATTGGTACTCTCTCCCCTTTTCCTAAAAAAATTAAACTACTCTTCCATAAACACTAACTTTTATATTTGGTATTATTTTCAAAATTATTCCTTTGCCTAAACTTATACTAAAGCTTGACTTCTTAACAATTTTTCCATCTGCTTCGTAAAATATCTTAAAAGATGGAGAATATGCTATCTTTCCATTGTCATGATAAGCTGTTCCCAATGAAGAATATGCAATCTTTCCATTATCGTGATACGCTGTTCCCAATGAAGAATATGCAATCTTTCCATTATCGTGATACGCTGTTCCTAATGAAGAATATGCAATCTTTCCATTATCGTGATACGCTGTTCCTAATGAAGAATATGCAATCTTTCCATTATCGTGATATGCGCTTCCTAAATTATTCCATTTTATTTTTCCATTAGAATGGTAAGTTGTTGCCATAATTATATTTTTATTAGATTGTTTTAATTCAAAACAAATATCATCACTAGATAATCCCCTTCCTTACGGAAAACCGCAATCGAGTTAAAAAATTTATTTCCAACAAGGATACCAATAAATAAAAGTAAAGCCCCCAGTATAAATACCCATTTTGTTAAACTGGTAAATCCTGAAAATTCATTTCTACTGTAAACCAATTATTTGCAATTATTTTATTTATTATTTTTTCGTAAATTTGGAATAATCCCTTTATCGGAAGTTAATACTTCCTAAGAATCCTAGATTTTTAAAGTTGATTTCTTCAAAAATAAATAGCGTTCCTATTTTATTCTAATTAAAAAATAAAACTATGCGAGTACCTGTCATCCGAAAAAATATACGATTTATCCCAGATTCCAAAAGAGTTGTTGCCCGATATTTTATGAATGGTGATGAACGGACAATCCAAATGGTTGCGCGCATAATGACACTCGATGAAAAACAAGTCGTAGAAACCTTAGAACATACACTTCGTGAATTTGCAAGACGTCACCGAAATATTTCAAGCATCTTTCTTAAACATTCCGGAAAAATAAGAGGTATAATCGAAGGGATGAAAATAGACTATGAAGCCATGTCTCTCGACCGAAAAATGCTTATAGGTTCTTACTGCACGATGGAATATGCTATTGAATCGGCTGCTATTTTCAACCCATCTATTGTTGAAGATTTAGATCAATCGGATCTTCAAATAGGCGAAAAACGAGTTATTATTTCATTCCGTGCCACAGGCGAAGGACATATTTCGTCAATTGTTTTTAGGAGAGGAATTCTCGATAAAGACAACAACCTCCAAGTAATGAAAATTGGGCATAATATCGATAAAGCCGAGATTGAGCACAAAAGTCTATACAATAAAGAACGATTCCTCTTAAAATTGTCCGAAATGCATACGCATGACAAATACATAGCGCAAATCATGCAGGATTTACCAAATGAATTTGAGTATGCAGTATTAAAAAGTATGGTAAATATCGCATTAAGCGATCCATCAATTCGTCAGGAAAGGAGAACAGCGCTCGAAGAAATAATTTGGTTAGCCGATTCTTTTTATGATTTACAATTCAAACATGACTCCGATATTACCGAACGGGTTATATTCCCAATATCTGACTCTGAAAGCAAAGGAATCGAAGATGCTCGTTTTGTTCGTTTTGTCGATGATGATGGCTCCAATCGGGTTATGGCAACATATACAGCTTATAATGGGCATACCATACTCCCAAAACTTATTTCTACCGAAGACTTTTATACCTTCAGGGTAATGCCACTGCATGGCGCAGGTGCGCAAAATAAAAACCTGGCGTTATTTCCCCGAAAAATAAAAGGCAAATATGCCATGCTTTCCCGTATCGATGGCGTAAACAATTACATCATGTATTCCGACAGAGCCACACAATGGAACAATCCTATCCTACTCCAAGAACCACGTTATACTTGGGAATTTACACAAATAGGAAACTGCGGATCTCCACTCTGGACTCAAGAAGGCTGGCTCGTAATAACCCACGGCGTAGGCGCTATGCGACGCTATTGCATAGGCGCATCACTATTTGACCTTGATGACCCTTCCAAAGAAATCGGAAGACTTAAAGAACCACTACTTTCGCCACTCGAAGATGAGCGAGAAGGTTATGTACCCAATGTTGTATATTCCTGTGGAGCAATCATCCACAACAACAGCTTAATATTGCCCTATGCCGTATCCGATTATTCATCGACATACGCTATAGTCGATATGGTAGAATTAATAACTGCTTTAAAAGACAGTAAATAATAATCTGAATTTGGAACAGCACGATTATCCTCAGTCTTGTCTCCCTGAGGAACGAAGGGTCTCCACTAGTCGCTCGACAAACATTATGGAGTTTCTTGTGGAGATTGCTTCGCCAGTTCGCTATCGCTCGTGTCTTCCTGCGTCGAAAAGACAAGATTGAGGGAATAAAAAAATAAGTTTTAACTTACTTAAACTTAAAAACATTAATTTCGTTTAATGCATCTAAATGAAGGATACCACACTTATTATATCTACATAATTACAAACAAAGCAAAAACTGTTTTGTATACTGGAGTCACAAATAATTTAAAAATTAGATTAGGACAACATAAAGAAAATATTTTAGTGGGTAATAAAACTTTTGCTTCTAAATATGATGTCCATTTTTTACTTTATTTTGAGAAATTTACTTGGATTCAGGAAGCAATTGCAAGAGAAAAAGAAATAAAAGGATGGAAAAGAGATAAAAAAATACAACTTATAAAATCAATAAATCCTGATTTGAATTTCTTAGATTACTTATTTGAATAGTTTTAAATCCATAAGATTGTCAATTATACAATTATGCAAAACAACCACAAACTTGTCTCCCTGACGAAGGGTCTCCGCTAGTAGTTCGACAAAGATTACGGAATTTCTTGTGGAGATTCTTCCTTCGTCAGAAAGACAAGATTGAGATAAAACAAGATTGTCGACACCGCAATTACACAAAGAAACTCCACAATCTTGTCTCCCTGAGGAACGAAGGGTCTCCGCTAGTAGCTCGACAAAGATTACAGAATCTCTTGTGGAGATTATTGTCCTAAAACCTCGGGATAAGAAAGACAAGATTGGGGATAAAACAAAAAAATTACTTCAAAAAATAATCGGCATCGATTAATCGGTTGCCAGTATCGTCATAAACGGCATAATTAAAACCGCCCTGAATACAATACGAGCCATATTCTCCCGCTTTATTCAAAGCAATAAAACCTACCTGAATATCTTTTAAATCTTTGTTTCTGTTCTTGGTTAGTTTTACGATTCTTGCTACGGCTTCTTCGCAGGCTTTTTGAGGTGATTTTCCTTGACGCATTAATTCAACAACAAGGTGACAACCCGAAATCCTTATTACTTCTTCACCATGACCTGTTGCTGTAGCGGCTCCAATTTCGTTATCAACATATAAACCCGCTCCTATAATTGGTGAATCTCCTAAGCGTCCATGCATTTTAAAAGCCATTCCGCTTGTAGTACACGCACCCGAAAGATTTCCGTTGGCATCCAGAGCAATCATCCCGATTGTATCGTGATTTTCGATATTGGCAATTGGTTTGTATTTACTGTCTTTCAGCCATTCTTTCCATTCTTTTTCGGACTCTTCTGTTAGCAGATTTTCTTTTTTAAAACCTTGTGTTAATGCAAATTGCAAAGCTCCATCACCAACCAACATTACGTGTGGTGTTTTTTCCATCACGGCTCTTGCAACAGATATAGGATGTTTTATAAACTCTAAACAACCAACTGAACCTATGTTGGCATTTTCATCCATAATACAAGCATCTAGTGTTACACGACCATCTCTATCAGGGCGTCCGCCATAACCTACGCTTCGCTCTTTGGGGTCGCCTTCGGGAATTTTAACTCCTGCTTCGACAGCATCCAGAGCGCTTCCTTTGCTTTTTAAAACTTCCCAAGCAGCTTCGTTTGCAGGAATTCCAAACTTCCAAGTAGAAAGTACAATTGGTTTCTTTACTTTCTTAGATACCAATATCTTTTCTTCTTCTTGGTCTGTATTAAAAGATTGCAATGCTACAGCAACTGAAGCTATTGCTGCTGTTTTTATAAAATTTCTACGATTTGAGTTTGTCATATTAAATATTTTTAAACCATATAAGTTATATAAGATCATTTAAGTGGGCTGTTTATAGCAACTCAAAATTAAATCATATAAGTAATTTTTAGAACATTTACAGTTATTTATAGCTACTAAAAAATTAAAACCAAGTTATCAAAAATTCTTTTACATGAACTTATATAACTTATATGGTTTAACTTATTAAGCTTTATAAAGCAAACTTGTCGCTCCTAATAAAGCTGCAATTTCATTATCTGTAGAAATAGAAACATCGACTTTACTTCCTGCTCCTTTTATTTTTTTAATGAAAGTAGGCAAGAAAAACTCACTTGCATTTGCAATTTTTCCACCAATAATAAAACTATCAGCAGAGAATTTTTCTAACCACGGAATAACAATCGCAGCTAAATCCTCTCCCATTTCTTCGAATACTTTTATCGCCATTTCATCTTCGGCTTTAGCCAAATTAAAAAGCTCTAATCCGTTGTTGAGTTTTTTTCCGCTTAAAGCGAAATAACCAGCTATAAGTCCTCGTGCCGAAACATAATCTTCTGCTATTCCATCTTTATATGGTTGGTCATATATTTCGCCATCTTTAGGAACTAAATTCCCTGTACAAATCGATTCTCCTTTGTCTATAAAACAAGCTCCAAGTCCTGTACCAAGCGTGATTGCCATTACTTTTTTAGAAAGATTATCTGAATCTTTAAAAACTTCGCCTTTACCAAAACATACCGCATCATTTTCAAAAAGAATCGGAAAATCTGTCGAAAGATTTAATTTATCCTGAAATAAATCACGAACGTTTAATCCGTAAAAATGCTCGTATTTAGATTGTCCTTTTATCCAACAAACTCCATTAATATAATCAAACGGACCTGGCATACAAATGGCTAATCCTGTCGGTTTTTCTACTTTAGAATTTTCTATAGAAGTTCTAATTGCTTTTTCCCAAATAGTCATCACTTCTTCTACCGGCAAATTAGAGTCAAATGATTCTTTATGCAGCGAAAAATCAATCACTTTCATGCTTACTATATCTATAATTGCTGCGGTAATATGTGTGCCCCCAATGTCTAATCCAACGGCATATTCTTTATTCATTCTTCTTCTTTTTTGGAATTGAACCATTAAGAGATTAAGATTTTTTTACCATTAAGAGATTAAG
>NZ_NCWQ01000016.1:0-51150 GCF_002156885.1 Flavobacterium sp. AJR
AATATTTAAAAATTAAACCCTATTTTAAAGCCCCATCTTTAACAAGATTAAACCCAATTATAAGTACAAAATTAAATTTTAAGTTATATGCCTTACATGATTTTTATCATAATAAAAGACAAAATAGTCTTTTATTTTTGCTTAAAGATTTAAAACTAAAATAAACCAAACTTGTTATGAAAAAGAATTATAAAATGCCCTTAAAATTGAGAGCTGTTTTTTGTGCAATTTTTGCAATGCTATTATTAGCATCATGTAAAAAAGGAGAAGAATCTACGAATTACACTGATATTAAAACTGATGGAGAAATGGAAGCTGAACTTACAGCTCCACCAATGGTACCAAAACCAGTTGGTAACAGACCTGCCATGAAACTAAAAGTTAATATGGAAATTAAAGAGCAGGAAGGAACTATGACTGATGGTGTAAAATATACCTATTGGACATTTGGAGGTTCTGTTCCAGGAAGTTTTATTAGAACTCGTGTTGGTGATGAAGTCGAATTTCACTTAAAAAACCATCCGGATAATAAACTTCCACACAATATCGATTTACATGCCGTTACGGGTCCTGGTGGTGGAGCATCATCATCACTTGTAGCACCTGGTCATGAAAAAGTGTTTAGCTTTAAAGTAATAAATCCTGGACTATATGTTTACCATTGCGCTACAGCTCCTGTTGGAATGCACATTGCAAACGGAATGTATGGTTTAATTTTGGTAGAGCCTGAAGGCGGTCTTCCTCCAGTAGACAAAGAATACTACGTTATGCAAGGTGATTTTTACACTCAAGGTGAATATGGAGCTCAAGGACTTCAGGCTTTTGACATGAATAAAGCGGTAAAAGAAACACCTGATTATGTTGTATTTAACGGGAAAGTTGGTTCATTAACAAATGGAGGTGAACTTACTGCAAAAGTTGGTGAAACGGTTCGTTTATTTGTTGGTAATGGCGGTCCAAACTTAGTATCTTCTTTCCATGTTATTGGTGAAATATTTGATAATGTACATGTAGAAGGTGGAAGCATGATTAATAAAAATGTTCAAACTACGCTAATTCCTGCTGGTGGAGCATCTATAGTTGATTTTAAAGTAGAAACTCCGGGAAGTTTTGTCATAGTCGATCACTCCATTTTTAGAGCATTTAATAAAGGTGCACTAGGAATACTAAAAGTAGAAGGTGCTGAGCACAAAAACATATATTCTGGAACTATCCAAGAAGGTATTTATTTACCAGAAGGAGGAACAATTCAGAAAATGCCTGATAATGGAGCTGCTAAAACAGCAATTCCAAAAAGAACTGTAGCAGAAAAGATAAAAATTGGAAAAGAAATTTTTGGTACAACCTGTTTTGCTTGTCACCAATCCGAAGGGCAAGGAATTCCTAGTACGTTCCCTCCTCTTGCAAAATCAGATTATCTTAATGCAGATGCCAACAGAGCAATTAAAACAATCCTGCATGGTTTAAGTGGAGAGATAACTGTAAATGGTAAAAAATATAACAATGTTATGCCTAGCCAGAATTTATCTGATGATGAAATAGCAAATGTTATGACTTATATATACAACAGTTGGGGAAATAACAAAACAGATGTTACTCCCGAAATGGTAAAAGCACAAAGATAACAACACCAAATAGTATGCAAAAAAGCATTTTCATTATTATTCTTTTCTTGGCTCATATTACGGGAATGGTATGGGCACAAGAATCGAAAATGGTTCCGATAAAAGAGGGCTCCTTTGTCCCTCTTTACGGGGCTACAACAAAAACGCCTGTCGCTGTAAAACCTTTTTTTATAGATGTTTATCCTGTTACAAACAATGAGTTTTTGAGTTTCCTCAAAAAGAATCCAAGCTATAGCAAATCTAAAATAAAAGGACTTTTTGCAGACAAAAGTTATCTGTCTTATTGGAAATCGGATTTTGATTTCGGAAATTCAAATCCAAAAGCTCCTGTAACAAACGTTTCTTGGTTTGCTGCCAAAAAATATTGTGAATGCCAAGGAAAGCGATTGCCTACAATGGACGAATGGGAATATGTTGCCATGGCAGATGAAAAAAGGATTGATGCCAGAACTAAAACGGAATTTAATAAATATATTTTGTCCTGGTACGAGAAATCAAAAACATATGAAAATCCTATTGGACAAACGTTCAAAAATTATTGGGGCGTTTATGATATGCATGGTCTAGTATGGGAATGGACTTCAGACTTTAATAGTATCTTTTTATCTGGAGAATCCAGAAAAGATAAAAGCGACGATAAGAATCTTTTTTGCGGAGGCGCATCTGTAAATGCATCCGACTTGATGGATTATGCTGCTTTTATGCGATATGCCTTTAGAGGAAGTCTTAAAGCGCAATATTCAACGCGAAATCTAGGTTTTAGATGTGCTAGTACAACAAAGCTATAATTTTAAATCATTTAAAAATGAAAAAAACAATAATGGCAATTTTCATTCTTCTTTTTACTTTGCAAAGTTGCAAAGAATCTAAAAAAGAAGACAGTTTATTAGCCACAGAAGACAAACCAATTAGTGATTTATCCATTTATAATTTGCCCTCGCAATGGACAACCCAAGATGGAAAAGATATCGAACTAAAAAGTCTAAAAGGAAATGTTCTGGTTATGGTAATGATTTATACAACTTGTAAAGCTGCTTGCCCAAGATTAGTTGCCGATATGAGAAATATAGAATCTCGATTAAATAAAGAAACAAAGAAAAACGTAAAACTTATTCTCGTAAGTATTGATCCTGAAACTGATACTCCCGAAAAACTAAAAGCATTTGCTATTGCTAATAAAATGGAAAATGACCCGTGGATTTTCTTACGTTCTACAGAAGATAATACTCGAGAATTTGCAGCTGTTCTAGCTGTTAATTATAAAAAGATATCTCCCATAGATTTTTCACACTCCAATATTATAAGTGTTTTTAATCCTGATGGAGAATTAATTTACCAACAAGAAGGCTTAGGAGTAAACAATGATAAAACAGTAGACAGAATAAATCTGGAAGCAGAAAAAATTAAATAGGTTAATTAATTCGTAAAGAACAAGGGAAGATTTTGATTAATCGACTCTTGTTTTTTGTTTTATAATATTCAGGAGAATTAACCGCAAGGAGCGCAAAGTTAGCCTGTAGCAAAAAAGAACGCGGATTAGAGCTGATTTACAAAAGTAAAGACGCGGATAAAAACAGATTTTAAAACAATAAAAAGAAAATCCGTCCCGACGCTTCGGGATCGCGTTTTCGCCTTAGCGAATCCGTTTAATCCGCGTTCCATTATATACAAAGTGTTAGAATCCTTTTAATCATAATAATCTGTGGCAGAAAAAAAGATAGGTATGTTATTATTGTAAGCAGATATTTTTTGTCTTAATGATTGAAGCTGTAATTAAGCTTAATCCTACAACAATAAGAACGCTTGTTCCGAAAATTTCTTCGTAATACCCCCAAAGCGCTCCTTTACCAAAATAAAGAAATCCCCCTTGAATAAATAGCAATATTTCTGTTGCTATATATCCCAAAATAAAACACTTTATTCCTGCACGAAGTAAATAAGATTGATGCGAAAGCAGCTTATTCTGAATTAATACTCCAAGCAAAAATCCTGTGATTATACCTAAAGTTGTTAAATGAATAAAACCAATTATAAAGCTTCGGATTTGATGTGAAATTTCGGCTAGATTAGGTATTAAAACCAATAGTTGTATGCCTATTTTCAAGAATAAAGAACACAACGCCAAACCATATACTATTTTAGTCGTTGAATCTAAATTAGCTTTAAACGAGTTTATTTGAGGCTTTAACATTTTATAAAAATGGACAAAAGCAACCAATTGCAAAACAACTCCAATAGTATTAATCCAACTTAATAAATTGTTCTCGACATACCAACTTACAGGAAATGCTACGGTTAAAAATGTAGCTATGATAAGTAGAGTGAAGAATATTTTGAACGACTTTTTTTCTATTTTATCTTCAAATTGCTTTAAAAACAAAGCCAAAACCGCAAACAAAAACCATCCATTAAACTGAAAATGCAGGAAAAACTGAATTGCAATTTGATAAAAAGCACTTTGTTTCCCCAACATACTTACTGCTGGTCCTAAACACCAAACTCCGAAAGTCGAGAAAACCATAAATAAAATCGCTGCCAATAAAAGTTTATGATCGCTTCTTTTATCCTTAAAGCCATCTCTCCAAACCAGCCAACAAAAAACATAACTGAGTACAATATGCATTGTAGAAAATATAATCGAAAACAAAGCATATCCCTGAATCGGAAAAGTTACCATCATACCAATAACAGCAAATTCGGTAACCCAGAATAACTGATTATAAATTGGTTTCTGACTTTTTTCTTTTGGGATAAAAAAACGAACAATTAAAACATAAATCATCAAATAAGCCCAACCTAACATCGCTACATGTGAATGTGCATGAAGTAAGAAACTATAATTTATATTTAAAGGAAATAGATAGACATAACGCATTAACAACCCCATAAGCGAAGCTATTAAAAAATTAAAGAAGCAACATACAACCCAACTTTTTTGCGAACTCATTTTAGTTAATAATTTCATCTTTATTTAAATTAAAAGTAGTTCAAAATAATCCTAATCTCCTATTTATAGAAATAAAAATGCACCGATGTTAATTAATTTATCGGTGCATTCTTTTCATTAATTATACATTCTTATTTTTTAAGAAAACTCTTTTTCCAGAATCATTGCTTTAGGAAACAAGATATTATTTTCCAGATGAATATGTGTATGCAAATTCTCTTCAAATTCTTTTAGCATAGCGTATGTTACTTTGTAAGTGGTACATCCGTCGCTTGGCGCCTGATAATCATTAGTTAGGCTGGCAATTTCGCGAAAGCGTTCTCCCTCGGCATCATGCTCATGCATCATCATTGCAATTGGGTTAGATACAGTTCCAAAAGGAGGTTGTACTAAAGCTTCGTCTGTTTCTTTTGCTTTAACCATCTTTTTTATGAAAGGGAATAACATCAATTCTTCTTTTTTCATGTGTTGAGCTAATTCGCCAGCACATTCGATAAACAATTGGTTTATCTTAAACAATTCTGGATGATTCCCTCCATGAACACTACAAAGTTTATTTAGAAATTGCATTATAATGATTGATTTATCCTCTACATAACGGTGGTGTGTTTTCTCAATATAATCAGCCAATAAATCCAATGGCCATGAGTTAAAGTCTATTGCATTAGTATCTTCCGCAGATAAAGCTTCTTTAATTTTTTTAAGCAAAACTTTAGAGTCAATTTCTTGCTTTGCACAAACTTCGTCGATGGTTCTGTTTCCTTTGCAGCAAAAATCGATTTTATATTTTGAAAATACTGCAGCAGTTCTAAAGTCTTCTGCTACAAATGTTCCTATTGTTTTATTTTGTAAATTTTCCATGATATTATTTTTATTTTATTATTTTCTTCTATTTTTTAATGTCAAATCAAAGACAAACCAAGCCGTAGTTATAATTCCTATTCCGAAGATAGAATCCCCTATGGCACGCATCCATTTTAAAGTAATCATTGTAGGTTGTTGCATTAACTCTGATGAACGTGCATACCACATTCCGTGATCAATACTTTCGATAGCTTGCCAAATTCCTATTGGCAACAAACTCAAGACAGCCATTAAAAACAACCCAATATTTAATGACCAAAACGTAATTTTAAGCAGTTTCTCGTTCCAGGTAATATTTCTGTATAAACTTCTTAAAACAAAAAGCATTAAACCAATTCCTAACATTCCGTAAACACCAAACAATGCTGTGTGTGCGTGAAGAGGTGTTGTATTTAAACCTTGTACATAATACAATGCAATTGGCGGATTGATAATGAATCCGAAAACTCCAGCACCAAGGAAATTCCAGAACGCAACGGCTATCATAAAGTAAATAGGCCATTTGTAATCAATAATCCATTGTGTAGATTTTGACAGTTTATAATTTTGATATGCTTCAAAACCTATTAAGGTAAGCGGTACAACTTCTAGTGCACTAAATGAAGCTCCTAATGCCATAATAGCTGTTGGTGTTCCAGAAAAGTACAAATGATGGAAAGTTCCAAGAATACCTCCCGACATAAAAATAATAGTTGCAAATAACACATTTAAAGTAGCTGTTTTGGTTTTTAATAATCCCAAACGAACGAATAAAAACGCGATAACAACTGTTGCAAATACTTCAAAGAATCCTTCTACCCATAGGTGTACAACCCACCATCTCCAATATTCGGCAATGGCTAAATTTGTTTGTCTTCCCCACATTAATCCTGCTCCATAAAACATGGCAATTGCTGTACAAGAAATCAAGAACAAAATGATTAGATTTTTTTCTTCTGTCTTTTTCTTTAAAATAGGAATTAGCGGACGTATCATTAATGCCAACCATAAGAATAATCCAACTAGAAGGAATATTTGCCAGAAACGTCCCAGATCTACATATTCGTAACCTTGGTGTCCAAACCAAAAGTTTTGTACCAAATTTAGTTTTTGCATTACCCCAAACCATTGTCCTACCATAGAACCCAAAACAATGATTAATAAAGCAATAAACAAAAAATTCACTCCAAAACACTGAAATTTAGGGTCTTTACCCGAAACTGCCGGAGCTATATATAATCCTGTAGCCAACCAAGCTGTTGCTATCCAAAAAATAGCCAATTGGGTATGCCAGGTTCGTGTAACTGCGTAAGGTAAAATTTGATCTATGGGAATGCCATATAAAGCATTTCCTTCTACACCATAATGAGCTGTAATTATCCCTAAAGCCATTTGTAAAATCATCAACAAACTTACTACCCAAAAATATTTTTTGATCAAATGCATCGATGGAGTCATCCCCTGATTAAGTATTGGATCTTTACTAGGAAGCGGAAACTCCTCTTCTTCACCCGATTTCGCATGATAAAATACTAGGATTCCGATACTAAAAATCAGTAAAATAATACTGACACCCGACCAGGCAAGCAATTCTTTTGTGGCATTATTACCAACCAATTCGTCTGATGGCCAGTTGTGTGTGTATGAAATATCCGAATCGGGACGTTGGGTTACAGTTGCCCAAGTTGCCCAAAAGAAAAATGCATTCATTTTATGCATTCTTGCTTCGTCTTTTATTGAATTTTTAGGAATTGCATATTCTTCTCTTAATTTATCAAACTTAGGATCATTAGTAAAAAGTCCTTGATAATATTCACTAAGATATTGAATTGCTGCTACTCTATTTTCTGAAATTGTAAGTGTTTGTGAATTTTTATCATAACGATTTGTTCTCACATCTTTTTGTAAGCGTATCTTTAATGCTGCTTGTTTTTCCTTATCTAAGTCATTAAATTCTTTACCAAAATCTTCTTTCGAATATTTGTTCAGAATAAACATGGCTTCTCTATGTAACCAATCGGCAGTCCAATCTGGTGCTACATAAGCACCGTGTCCCCAAATAGATCCTACCTCTTGTCCTCCTATACTTTGCCAAACATTTTGCCCGTCTTTAATCTCATCTTCAGAAAAAATAAGTTTTCCGCTATCTGAAACTATTTGTTTAGGGATTGGTGGTGCTTGTTGGTAAATTTCATAGCCATAATACCCCAAAACAGCAAACGAGATGCTCATTACCAAAGCAAATGCTATCCATAATTTTTTTTCTCTTTTCATTTTTTTAAATTTCATCAATAAAAGACTTTTTTATCCTTTATTAGTTTAATAAAAAACTCTAACCCACTAATTTATGGATTAGAGTTCTTTAATTATTCAACAATTAAAACACCTTTCATCATGGCAACGTGCCCTGGGAAAGTACATAAAAAATTGTATGTTCCTTTTTTATCTACAGTAAACTCAATAGTATCCTCTTCTCCTCCTCCAATTAATTTAGTATGAGCGATAATCGAAGCTTTTTCTGAAGCAGGAATATAATCAGTGTCTTTAGCAGCAGCAGCTTTACCCGCAAAAGCAGCTTCATCTGTACCTTCCTGCAAAATAACTACGTTATGTCCCATCGCAGCTTTAGGAATCTTACCTATGTGTTTTAATGTTAGCGTGATAGGCTTTCCTGCTACAGCTTTTAACTCTTTGGTATTAAATTGCATTTGATCATTTCCTTCAATAACCAAAACATTACTAACTGCTGCTGTTTGCCCTTCAGAATCCTCTGTTGGCTCACTTACCTCTGTTGGCGTATCAGTTGGTGCTGTTTCTTTTTTACCACATGAAGTTATTGCTAAACATCCCATTAGCATTACAATCGAAATTTTGACTTTTTTATTCATTTTTGAGTATTTAAATTATATAATATTAATTGTTTTTGTTTAATGCTTTAAGAAAAGAATCTCCTGATTTTACACCTAATGCGAGTTCTTCCAGGGTTGTATTTGTAAGCATATCTAAAAGTAATTCACGTATTTGCTTAAATTGATTATGTACCGGGCAAGGATGCACTTCTGAACATTCTTTTAAGCCAATACCACATCCTTTATATATGTTGTCTCCATCAATGGCATCAACAATCTGAATTAATTTAATAGATTTTACTTTATCAGTAGAAACCTCAAAACCACCTCCTACACCTTTTGCCGAATCTATAATTCCGTTTTTGGTAAGAATCTGCATTATTTTGGCAGTAAACGGTTCTGGAGAGTCAATTTCTTTTGCCACATCTTTTATCCCAACCCTAATTCCTTGTGATGATTTTGTAGCAATAAATATCGAGGCGCGAATACCATACTCACAGGCTTTTGAAAACATAGACTAGTTGATTTAATTTTATACAAATGTATTTAAAAACATATTAAAAGACAAATTTATCTTTAATAGATTTCTAAAATAAAAATCTTACCTTATTTATAACCAGAATAATTTAATTATTCAGAAACACATATTATAAAGCAAGATCCTATAAAAACTAATTTTAGTTTTATCTTTGGTAGATTATAATTTTGTAAAACCAAAAAATGTCTTTAAACAGCACCAAAGAATTGAAACTTGCTGTACTTATCGATGCCGATAATGTACCGTATAGCAATGTAAAAGGGATGATGGAGGAAATTACTAAATTTGGTACTCCAACAACTAAACGTATATATGCCGACTGGACTAAACCTAATGCAAACGGTTGGAAAAGCGTATTACTAGAACATGCCATTACCCCTATCCAACAATATAGTTACACTGTAGGTAAAAACTCTTCCGATTCGGCATTAATTATCGATGCCATGGATTTATTATATTCGGGAAAACTAGACGGTTTTTGTATCGTTTCTAGCGATAGTGATTTTACCAGATTGGCTATTAGATTGCGTGAATCTGGTATGAAAGTAATCGGTATTGGCGAAAAGAAAACACCAAGTGCATTTATTGTAGCCTGCGATCGTTTTATATATATTGAAGTATTAGATGGCGCTATCAAAAAGAAAGAGCCAAAACTTACTACTTCTGACTCTAAAAAACCTGTTGAAAAACCAACTGGAAAACAACCTGAGAAACAAACCGAAAAGCCACTAAACAAAATTGATCTTCAAACAATTGAACTTATCGAAGATACAATTGATGCAATTGGAGATGATGATGGATGGGCATTCTTAGGTGATATAGGTAATCTTTTGGTTAAGAAGAAACCTGAATTTGACCCAAGAAATTATGGTTTTTCAAAATTAACTCCAATGCTAAAATCCTTAACAGATATTCTTGAAATCGACGAAAGAGATTCGGATAAAAAAGGAATCAAACATAATTACGTTCGCTTGAGATACAGCTAACATATTTTACAATTTACATTTACACTTTTCAAATTAAAAATTAAAAAACATGAGAAAAAAATTCTTTATCTACGGATTCTTATTGTTTCTAGTTGTTGCAGCAATTTATCATTATTCTGAGTCAGGACGTGGTTTCTTACTCCTTATTATTATTCCAATACTATTAGTTGTTGGTGTTTATAATACAATTCAAACAAAACATGCTATTTTAAGAAACTTTCCTGTTTTAGGTTATTTCAGGTATTTATTTGAAATGATTGCACCTGAAATTCAGCAATACTTCATCGAAAGATCTACAGACGGTAAACCTTTCTCAAGAAATCAACGTTCATTAGTTTATCAAAGAGCCAAAAATATAGATTCTAGTTCTCCTTTTGGAACGCAATTAAATCTTAATCATGATAGTTACGAAGGAATCAAACATTCCATTTTTCCTGCCAAAGTAAATGAAGAATTACCTCGTGTACTTGTAGGTGGTAAAGATTGTAAGCAGCCTTACTTAGCTTCTTTACTAAATATATCGGCAATGAGTTTTGGTTCGCTAAGCGAAAATGCTGTTCGTGCCTTAAATATAGGTGCACAAAAAGGAAAATTCTATCAAAATACTGGTGAAGGTGGACTTACAGAATTTCATCTTGCTGGTGGTGGCGATATAACTTGGCAAATAGGTACTGGATATTTTGGTTGTCGTGATGCAAATGGAAACTTTGATGGAGAAAAGTTTAAAGAAAAAGCATTACTTCCAAATGTAAAAATGATAGAAATTAAACTATCACAAGGAGCAAAACCAGGACATGGTGGTGTACTTCCTGCATCTAAAAACACAGAACAAATAGCCAAAATAAGAGGCGTACAACCACATACCACAATTTTATCTCCTCCTAGCCACAGCGCATTCTCTGATGCTAAAGGATTAGTTCATTTTGTGGCTCGCTTACGCGAATTATCTAACGGTAAACCTATTGGTTTTAAACTTTGTATCGGTAGCACTAAAGAATTTGAAGACATTTGTCATGAAATGATTTCCGAAGATTGTTTTCCTGATTTCATAACTATCGATGGTGCCGAAGGTGGTACAGGTGCAGCTCCGCTAGAATTTGCAGATGGTGTGGGTATGCCATTTGAGCCTGCTTTAATTTTTGTAAATAAAACATTGATTTCTCTAAATATTAGAGATAAAATGAGAGTAATTGGTAGCGGAAAAATTATCTCTGGATACTCTATCCTTCATGCTGTAGCACTTGGTGCTGATATGTGTAATAGCGCCAGAGGTTTTATGTTCTCATTAGGTTGCATCCAGGCTTTACGTTGTCATAATAATGAATGCCCAACGGGAGTTGCAACACAAAATAAAATGCTGATGAAAGGTTTAGTAGTTACAGATAAATCCGACCGTGTATTTCATTTCCATAAAAATACCTTGCATTCGGCAAATGAATTGTTGGCAGCTGCAGGAAAAACACGTTTTGCTGATGTCGACATTAATATCTTTATGCGTGGTGATGAATTTACCAATTTATCCGAACTATATTTCCCAGATAATCTAACAAGCGTTACCAAACGCTAAATAAAAAAAGCCTCTTTGTTTTACACAAAGAGGCTTTTAAGTTTTTAGGATATTTTACAAGCTTACTTTTCTTTTAACAGCTCTTTTAATTCTTCCTTATTAATTATCACTTTAGACAAAACTGTATTATCCTTAGCTAAAAAATACACATGAAAAGATACTCCTTCTTCGATTAACGCTTTAGGGAGTTGTTCTTTTTTAATCATTTCAGCCAACAAATCAGGAAATGCCTTGCTATATTTTTGTTTATTTGATTCGTTTTGCTCTAAATCGGTTTCTATTCTTATTTCAATTTTATTATCTTCTAAATATCCTCTGGCAGTAGTTCCAGTAATATTTTCACCTTTAAAACTTGGCGCTATACTAGTATTATAAGTAATAACGTATTCCTGAAGTTTTTGTTTGGTGTTTTTACAACTTACTAATGACAATATAATAACGATAGCAAATGAGATTTGGATAATTTTCTTAAACATAATTTTTTCTTTTGAGTTGAATCAATAAATCATTAATTCAAACATAATCTAATTATATTTCATACGCAATACCTATCACTGGACTGGACATTCATACACCTTTGTCAAAGTTTTGAACTTTGACAAAGGTCTGCAACGAACATATTCTACTTTCCGCAGGATTGCCATATAAAATATAACATACAGTGCCCCTAAAACTCCTGAAGCCTCATAAAAACTACAAAGTCGAAATTCCATGAAAACTTTGTAACTTTGTATGAACATCTTTTTAATTACACACCTATATATAATGGATCTCGTTTTTGCTTCGAACAATAAAAATAAAATTCTGGAAATACAAAGTATACTCGACGGTAGTATAAAAATATTAAGTTTGGAAGACATTGGTTGTCACGAAGACATTCCAGAAACTGCTGATACTATTGAAGGTAATGCTATTCTTAAAGCCGATTACGTAACCAAAAAATATAGTTACGATTGTTTTGCCGATGATACAGGACTTGAAATAAGTGCTTTAAATGGAGAACCTGGAGTATATTCAGCCAGATATGCAGGAGAACAACGCAACTCTGATGATAATATGAATAAAGTTTTAAACGGGCTTAATAATGTTTCTAACCGAAAAGCTCATTTTAAAACTGTAATTGCATTAAATTTAAACGGAAAGCAACACCTATTTACAGGTATTGCTGATGGAAGTATTACTCAGGATAAAAAAGGAGATCAAGGCTTTGGCTATGACCCGATTTTTCAACCTGAAGGCTATGAAGAAACTTTTGCTGAATTACCTTTAACTGTTAAAAATAAAATTAGTCATCGCGGAAAAGCAACCCAACAACTTATTGATTTTCTGAACCTCGTTCAATAATTGTTTAGAATGCAACATTTTACATCCAAAATTTTAAATTTCTAGACGTTTTTTTGCTGCAATTTCATAAAAAACGATGATAAAATACTTAATCAAAAACATAACCGTTTGATAATCAAATCATAATAAATATACAATTCTTAAAATAGCATTAGTTTATCTGAATAATTAACAGTAATTTTGCACCCTATTTTAAAAATACATATGAATAAATTTGAACAATTAGGATTGAGTGAATCGTTACTGAAGGCGATTTTAGATCTAGGATTTGAAAATCCGACTGAAGTACAGGAGAAAGCGATTCCCCTATTATTGGAAAAAGACACAGATATGGTTGCGTTGGCTCAGACAGGGACAGGGAAAACGGCAGCTTTTGGTTTTCCGCTAATTCAAAAAATTGATGCCAACAACAGAAATACACAAGCATTAATTTTATCTCCAACCCGCGAGCTTTGTTTGCAGATTACTAACGAAATTAAAAACTACTCTAAATACGAAAAAGGTATTAATGTAGTAGCAGTTTACGGTGGTGCAAGTATAACAGAACAAGCTAGAGACATAAAAAGAGGAGCACAAATTATTGTGGCTACTCCAGGTAGAATGCAAGATATGATTAACAGAGGATTGGTAAACATTTCTCAAATCAACTATTGTGTTCTTGATGAGGCTGACGAAATGTTGAACATGGGATTCTACGAAGATATCGTAAACATCTTATCTACATCTCCAGACGAAAAAAGCACATGGTTGTTCTCTGCAACTATGCCACAAGAAGTTGCTAGAATTGCAAAACAATTCATGCACGAGCCATTAGAAATTACTGTTGGAGCTAAAAACTCAGGTTCTTCAACTGTATCTCACGAATTTTACCTAGTAAATGCACGTGATCGTTACGAGGCTTTGAAACGTTTAGCTGATGCTAATCCAGACATTTTCTCTGTAGTTTTCTGTCGTACTAAAAGAGATACTCAGGCTGTTGCTGAAAAATTAATCGAAGATGGATACAGCGCTGCTGCATTGCACGGAGATTTATCTCAGGCGCAACGTGATGGTGTAATGAAATCTTTCCGTGGAAGACAAATTCAGATGCTTGTAGCTACTGACGTTGCTGCACGTGGTATTGATGTTGATAGTATTACTCACGTTGTAAACTACCAATTACCTGACGAAATCGAAACTTACAATCACCGTTCTGGACGTACTGGTAGAGCTGGAAAATTAGGAACTTCTATCGTAATTGTTACCAAAAGTGAATTACGTAAGATCTCTTCTATCGAAAGAATTATCAAACAAAAGTTTGAAGAAAAAACTATTCCTTCTGGAATCGAAATTTGCGAAATCCAATTATTACACTTAGCAAACAAGATTAAAGATACTGAGGTTGATCACGAAATTGACAACTATCTTCCTGCTATTAACAATGTTTTAGAAGGATTATCTAAAGAAGAATTAATCAAGAAAATGGTTTCTGTTGAATTTAACCGTTTTATTGCTTATTACAAAAAGAACAGAGATATCTCTAATCAATCATCTGGTTCTGAAAGACGTGATGATAGAGATGGTGCTGCAAGACCTAATAACAATGGTGGTGCAACAAGATATTTCGTAAACATTGGATCAAGAGATAATTTTGATTGGATGTCATTAAAAGATTACTTGAAAGAAACATTAGACTTAGGTCGTGATGACGTTTTCAAGGTAGATGTAAAAGAAGGTTTCTCTTTCTTTAACACAGATCCTGAACACACTGACAAAGTAATGGAAGTATTAAACAACGTACAATTAGAAGGACGTCGTATTAATGTTGAAATTTCTAAAAATGACGGTGGTGGAAGACGTGACCATAACGGAAGAAGTTCTGGTGGTGGTTTTGGTGGCGGAAGAAGTTCTGCTCCAAGAAGAGAAGGTTCTGGTGGCGGATTTAGAAGCGACAGAAATTCTGCTCCAAGAGAAGGTGGTTTTAGAAGCGACAGAAACTCAGCTCCAAGAGAAGGTGGTTTCAGAAGCTCGGCTCCAAGAAGCGAAGGTGGTTCTGATAGAGCTCCAAGACGTTCTGAAAGCTTTGGTGATTCATCAAGACCAAGAAGACCAAGAAGAGATTAATACTCTTTGTTAATTTTCTTATAATTATACTTGAAGACTACAAAATATTTAATCCTGATTTACTACTTTTAAAGTTTTAAATCAGTTTATGAAATATTTTGTAGTTTTCTTATTTTTAGTACTTTCCACGACCACGTTTTCTCAAGACATTGAGCATTCTCAACGAGTATCTGGTTACATTGTTAACGACAACACAAAACTTCCTCTATCTAGCGTAAACATCATTAACCTTAATAAGGTAAGAGGTGCTACATCTGATGCTAAAGGATATTTTGAAATTGATGTACAACCAAATGATACCTTACACTTCTCTATTTTAGGATTCCAATCCTTAAGAATTCGTGTTACGAATGACTGGATAAAAAACAAAGTCACAAAAATTCAGCTTACTGAAAAAGCAATTGCCCTTGAAGAGGTAATTATACGCCCTTTTAACCTAACTGGTTATCTGGAAGTTGACTCTAAACTGATTCCTGCAAAAGAAAATTATCGATATAGTATTTCGGGTTTAACCCAAGGATATGAAGCTGGAGAATATTCGCCAAATGCTTTTGGTAAAGTATTAGGATCCATCTTTAATCCGACAGATGTACTTTATAACTTTTTCGGAAAAAACCCCAAGGAGCTCAAGAAACTCAAGGAAATGAAAAAAGACGATACAGTGCGTAACTTATTAGAATCTAAATTTGACAGGGAAACCGTAGCTGTACTTCTTGGAGTAAGCAAAGATGAAATTCCTGAGATTTTAAAACGTTGCAACTACTCTGATTCTTTTATACAATCGGCAAATGACTTACAAATAATGGATGCCATAAGCGGTTGCTACGAGCAATATAAAATACTTAAACGTAATTAAAATTACTTTAAATAATAAAAAGTAAATCCTCTCTACCAAAAGTAGTTGAGGATTTTTTTTTGCGTCAGCATTATGCATCATAGCTATTTCAATATAAAATTCGTACTTTAACTGTAAATAAAACCTCTATTACAATGAAACGAAGAATAAACAAAGTCTTGGATTTTATAGACCTTCACAAAGGAGAAGAAGACAAAAAGAAGGTAATCGAAAATATTACCGGTGCCATTTCTTTTAGAGGTTCTAATTTATGGATATTAGCATGTGCGATACTTATTGCGTCTGTTGGTCTGAACGTAAATTCTACTGCTGTAATTATAGGTGCCATGCTAATATCACCTTTAATGGGGCCTATTGTTGGAGCAGGTTTTGGTTTAGGCATGTACGACTTCGAATTGGTCAAAAAATCCATTAAGAACCTTCTTATCGCTACATTTGTAAGCTTAGCTATATCGACTAGCTATTTTTATGTAAGTCCCTTTAAAGAAGCTCAATCTGAGCTTTTAGCAAGAACATCACCAAACATATATGATATTCTAATTGCCTTTTTTGGGGGATTAGTTGGTGTAATTGCAGTAACCAGAGTCGAAAAAGGAAATCCTATTCCTGGTGTAGCCATTGCCACAGCATTAATGCCTCCTTTATGTACCGCTGGATACGGATTAGCTCTTGGGAACATTAGCTATTTTTTTGGTGCTATGTATTTATACACTATAAACTGTGTGTTTATTTGTATTGCCACTTTTGTGATTGTAAAATTTCTAGAATATCCTGTTGCAGAACAACTGGATTTAAAACGCGAGAGACAAGTAAAATACGGAATTTCAATTCTTATAATGCTTATGATTTTGCCTAGTATTTATTTTGCTTATCAGCTTTTTGTTGAAAAAAGTTACACTCAAAGAACCGAAATTTTCATTAAAAAAGAATTTACCGACCATGATTACCCAATAATATATGAGAAAATAGAATATAATTCGAAACCTAAGAAAATAAAACTTGCCTTTTTATCTAAAAAATTCAACCATCAGGAAATTGTTGATTTGAATAAAAAATTGGTCGAATACAACCTACTTAATACGCAACTGATAATTCAGCAAGATACTTTTAATCTAAGCAATGATGTTCTTAAAAGAATAAACTCTAGTAAGGATTTAGTAGATAAAAAAGACATTCTCATTAATAGTTTACGAGAACAACTATCCGAATATCAATTTAACAATGAGCAAATTACAAACGAATCAAAAGCATTATTCCCTTATATATCGGCATTAGCCATTGGAAATTACTCTTATAAAGATGGACAAACTACTAAAATAATCCCAATAGTTTTATATCAAAGCAAGAAAGAGTTAGACCATGAAATGGATAAAAGATTAAAATCGTGGCTCAAAATTCGACTAGCAAAAGATTCGATAGAAGTGTATAAACAGGCATCTAAATAAGAAATAGCATCTGAAATTATTTTAACAAAAAAGGTTTTACTCTTTACAAGTATAAACATCTGAAAAATAGTCACTATATTTACTTATATATAAAAAGAAATTAACTAAACTTAAATATCATGGCAAAGAGTCAAGACGCTAAAAAAACAGCAAAAAAAGAACCTCTTAAAACTGCAAAAGAAAAAAAAGAGGAAAAGAGAGAAAAGAAAAATAGTCCTAAAAGAGACTAATTTTTAGTAATCAGTCGCAGTTTTTAGTATACAGTTTTTTTAACTGAAAACCGAAAACTGCGACTGTGAACTTTATTACTTAACAGGAATATTTGATAGAATTTCTAATACAAATTTCCAATATTTTTGAGCAGATGAAATACTTGCTCTTTCGTCTGGCGAATGTGCTCCGTGAATTGTTGGACCGAAAGAAATCATATCCATATCTGGATAATTTGTTCCTAGAATTCCACACTCTAAACCAGCGTGACAAGCTACAACTTTTGGTTTCTCATTATTCTGTTTCTCGTAGATTCCAACTAAAACATCTAATATCTCAGAGTTTACATTTGGAGTCCAACCAGGATAACTTCCTGAAAGTTCTACTTCGCACCCTACTAGTTCAAAAGCAGAACGCAATGAATTTGCTAAATCAAATTTAGAAGTTTCAACAGAAGAACGTGTTAAACATCCTATAGAAATCTCCCCGTCTTTTACAATTACACGAGCAATATTGTTAGATGTTTCTACCAAATCGTCCATATCGGCACTCATTCTGTAAACTCCATTGTGAGCTGCATAAATAGCACGAATAATTCCTTCCTGAACACCTAAATCCATAACTTTTTTAGGTAAATCGCATTTTACGATTTCTATTGTAAGGTTTGGTTCAGTTGTTTTATATTCAGTTTTAATATCGTTGATGATTTCTTGCATATCAAAAATGTAAGCTTCATCAAACATTTCTGAAATGATCACTTTCGCAACACTTTCTCTCGGAATTGCATTACGTAAGCTCCCTCCATTGATTTCAACAACTTGCAATCCGAAATTTTCGAAAGCATCAAATAATAAACGATTCATTATTTTATTTGCATTTCCTAAACCTTTATTGATATCCATTCCTGAATGACCACCATTTAAACCTTTTACAGTAATAATATGCCCAACAGAACCTTCTGGAACTTCTTCTTCATTATAGGTTCTTGTAGCTGTTACATCAATTCCTCCTGCACAACCAATATCAATTTCGTCATCTTCTTCAGTATCTAAATTTAATAAAATCTGACCTTGAAGAATTCCTCCTTTTAAATTTAATGCACCAGTCATTCCTGTTTCTTCATCGATTGTAAACAATGCTTCGATTGCAGGATGCGGAATGTCTTTACTTTCTAAAATTGCCATTATTGTTGCAACTCCAAGTCCATTGTCTGCACCAAGTGTAGTTCCGCGAGCACGAACCCAATCCCCATCAACATACATATCAATTCCTTGTGTATCAAAATCAAAAACCGTATCGGCATTTTTTTGATGTACCATATCCAAGTGTCCTTGTAAAACAATTGCTTTACGGTTTTCCATTCCTGGAGTGGCTGGTTTACGGATAATTACATTGCGAATTTCATCCTCAAAAGTTTCTAATCCTAAACTAGTACCGAAGTTTTTCATGAACTCAATAACACGCTCTTCTTTTTTAGACGGACGAGGTACAGCATTCAAATCGGCAAACTTATTCCAAAGTGCTTTTGGTTCTAAATTTCTTATTTCTTGACTCATTTATGTTTTGTTTGAAGTTTAACATTTTCCAACTTCAAAGTTACAAAGTTTAAATTCTTTTTCGATACTAATTGATATTGTATTTATATTTACGTATCCAAAATTTACACTGTGAAACGAAAATATATCCTTCCTCTTTTTTTACTCCTACAAATCATCATCTTAAAGATTATTCCATTCTTTCCAGAGTTCATTGAAAAAAATTATAGTAACGGATTGTATTTAAAAATTGCTTCCTTTTCTAGAATTGTACTTGGCAGAATTCCTTTTTCGATAGGAGATTGTATTTATTTTATCTTGATTGTATTGTTTTTAAGATGGCTTTGGATAAAACGAAAATCATGGAAATTATTATGGAAAGATAACCTCCTGACTGTTTTAAGTTATCTGTCGGTATTTTATTTTTTATTTCATTTTCTATGGGCGTTTAATTATTACCGAGAGCCTTTATTTGAAAAAATGGGAATTCAAAAGGATTATTCTGATGCCGATTTATTGGCTTTTACCAAAAAACTAATTACGAAAACCAACACCATTCAATTACAAATAACCAAGAATGATAGCCTTAAAGTTGTGTTTCCTTATTCGCAAGAACAGGTTTTTAACATGAACTTAAACGGATATAATAATCTTGCTGCCGAACATCCTTATTTTACCTATTCACATTTAAGTGTCAAGAAATCATTATTTAGTTTACCGCTCACTTATATGGGTTTTGGTGGTTATTTAAACCCATTTACTAATGAGGCTCAAGTAAATAGTCTTGGTCCCATGTATAGTTTTCCAATGACTACAAATCATGAAATGGCACACCAGATGGGATATGCTAGCGAAAACGAATGCAATTTCATAGGCTTTCTGGCATCGATAAAAAATGACAATATCTATATTCAATATTCGGGTTATAGCTTGGCGTTGCGTTATTGCTTAGGGATTATTCAAGCAAAAGATGAAAAATTATCTAAACAGTTAGTAAAAACCGTTCATCCCGGAATTATAAAAAACTATAAAGAAAGTCAGGATTTCTGGAAACAATATGAGACTTTTATCGAAACTGGTTTCCATATTTTCTATGATAATTTCTTAAAAATAAATCAGCAAAAAGATGGCATGGAAAGCTACAGCAAATTTGTCGATTTAATGGTTAATTACTATAAAGGAAAAGAGCTATAACTTGGAGAACTTTTTTTCTAACTCATCCAACCAATTTTCACGTTTGCTTTGGCTCACCATTTTTACTCTATTATAACTAATCCATTTTCTATTTTTATAGCCTAATTTCCAAAATATGCCTCTCATAAATGCTTTTTGAATTGCATTTCCAAAAATCCAACGATAGATATATCTTGGCGTATTCATTGTTGTAATTACTGTAACTCCTTTTATATTATTTAATAGAGGCTTCATTCTTGTATTCTTATCATTTGCATAGTCATAAGCCAGTCCAGGAAAAATAACTTTATCGATAAAACCTTTCATTAAAGCTGGCATCAATTCCCACCAGATAGGGAATATAAAAACGAGATAATCCGCTTTTTCCAGTCGTTGCTGATAAGCTATAACTTGCCTGTCGCTAGGTTTTTTATCTCTAAACGATTTTAAATCTTCGGCTGTCATTACTGGATTAAATTGCTCATTATCCAGATGAATTAAATCCATAGAATGTTGCGCAGTTTTAAGGCCTTCTTGTACCGCATCGAGTAAAGCATTACAATAACTTCCTTTAAATGGGTGATTAAAGATGATTAAATAATTCATAGCTTTTTATTTAATTTGAACTAATTTTATTAATATAAGAATCAATGTTTCTGATAATCTCGTCATAATCCTTAACTTTTCCGATATCGAAAATGAATTTATCAGGTCTAATTACAACAAAATCTACTTTATTTTTAACCATCCATTTATTAAAAAAAACAGATTTAATCTCTATCGAGGAATCCGAAAAATCTTCTACAAGCGAAATGTATTTTAAAAAACCTGAAGGGTTAAAAGGGATTATTTTACAATCTGAACGAAATAACACAACCCAATGAAAACCACATAATTCATCAAAATATACTTTTCTCTGATTTTTTAAAATAACAAGCGGTTGAGGGATTCGCTTGCCTACCAAAGGATGCTTTAATTTTGAAAAATTTTTGACCTCTAAACCATAAAGATATTTTTCTATAAGTGCATCAATAGGTTTGCTGGGCAAAACATTCAGCAATCGTAAGAATCCATTCCTAAAAGATGCCAAAATAGGATTAGAATACTGAATAAATCCACCTAAAATAGAAGCCACTTTTATTATTTTTTCTACCTGTGGTGCTCTTTCCTTATAATACGAATCCAATAATTCATTTGTTTCTACATTAAAATTAGTACAAGCGCTAATAATCTTCCAGGATAAGTTTTTAGCATCTTTTATACCAGAACACATACCTTGTCCTAAAAAAGGTGGCATTTGATGTGCTGCATCACCTGCAAGAAAAACAGTGCCTGAACGCCATTCCTTAGCTACTAAAGTATGGAATACATATTTTTTCTTTCTAATAATTTCAAAATCATGAATAGGAAAATGAGATGCCAATCTTGGAATCATCGTATCTGCCAGCATTTCATCAGAAAATTTAGCATGTTTTTTAGAAATCATAAATTCCCACCTAAAATGATCTTTAACCCCATTTACATAGGTCATAGGTTGATTTGGATCACAATATTGTTTATGATCTTCGGAGAAAATCTTTTTTCCTGTATAATTCGTATCAACAACAAACCATTCTTTTTTAAATCCAAAATCATGAACAGCTATATTCATCTTTTTTCGAATGGCACTTCTACCTCCGTCGCATGCAATAAGAAATTTACCTTTTACATTTATAGATTCCTTTCTATTATTGGTTAATACCAAAGAAACTGTATCTTCCTTTTTATCTAAATCGCTCCAAGTTGTTTCTTTTAAAAATTCGACATTTGGATACTGCAAAAATCCGTTTCGCAAATGTTTCTCTATTTCAGGCTGCAAAATCCAACTACAATCAGGAATGTCTTCGGAAATACTTGAATTGGGTTGAAACTGAAAAAGTAGCTTATCTTTTTTTGAAACTAATGAATAATTTACAAAAGGCTTTATCGCATCTTTTTTCATTCCTTCATAAAGTCCTAATTCCTGAAAAATTCTAATTACGTCTTCATCAATGTGTACAGCTCTAGGATATTCGATAATATCCGCTCCCCTATCAAAGAGTAAAACCTTTAAATTTTGCTTACCAAAATAATTAGCAAATGTGGCTCCTGTGGGGCCACATCCTGCTATTATTACATCATATACTTCTTCCATATGATATTTAAATTATAATTTTTCGACTAACAAGGCTGTTGCTGTAAGTCCTGGCCCAAATGCCATTGCTACAATTTTTGTCCCTTGTTTTATTGTTGGATCATTTATAATTTCATTAAAAATATGAGGTACTGTTGCCGATGACATATTACCTTGGCGACGTAATATTTCGTAAGACCAGCGGGCTTGTTCTTTAAAAACTCCTATTTCGTCAACTACATAATCAATTATTTTAGGACCACCAGGATGAATTGCAAAATGCATATTGTATTTTTCTTCTTCAAGATTTATACCTGCTTTTTTACAAAGTACTGACAAAAATGATTTGATATTTTTACGAATAAAAACAGGAACTCGCTTAGAGAGTGTCATTATAAAATTAAACTCCCCTAAATCCCATGACATATCTTCTAAAGAATCGGGTATAATAACTTCATGCGAAGCCAAAACACGCAATCCTTTTTTCTCCTCTATACTATCATCACTCATGAAAGCCTCTTCTTCGAGTAAAGAATATCCAATGAATCCATCTGCAAAAAGGGAGCAAATCATAGTATTAGAGATAGAAAATTCAGTTAAATTAAGATGGGCAGACAATAGTTCTGTATGAATAACATCAACCCTTCCGTTACCAGGACTAGCGCTGATTAAACTGCTTGCTGTACGAATCGCCGGAAAAGCTCCATAACATCCCATTTGATAAGAATGTGTTACTTGGGCTGTTTCCCATTCTCTTTTTATAACAGCTTCTTGAGCTACACTAGGTGAGGCATAACCAGAACATGTAACATGCACGAGATTTTCTGGAGCAGTTACTGTTTTAGAATAAAACTCGTCAAAAACATAACTCATTTTTTCTTTAAACCATTGCATACGGTTCCCTATTTTAGGGATACACAAATCGCCAGACTCGTTCGTAAGACTATTAGGGTATTGATAATCTAAATGCGAAACACCATCCATTTCGTTTTCAATAAACTGGGCTACTTCTTCAAAAATTAAAATCTGTCTTTGACTAATGTTTTCGGGAGAAATAGAATACTTATCGACTTGATCGGAGACAAACTCAAAGCTGGTTGATACCTCGTCTTCTCCAGCAAGCGATAAAACAGATTGGTTTTGAAAATGATGGTAAAGAAATTTAGTGTATTCATTAAGTTTCCTTTGGTCAATTAATTTCCCTACAAGGATAGGCTGGAAATTAAATAGAATAATTTTTTTGTTCATTTTTTTTGGGGGGTTAGTTTTAAACAAATTTCAGTCAAATTTGTTTTTTAAAAATTAACAATTGTTAATTAAAAACGTACAAAAAAACCACCCTTAAAATATCTCAATTACATTGGAAACCTTATTTTTTACTTTTCCTCGCTCGAATCCGGCTTAAAGATACCGTAGTAATTCCTAAATAGGAAGCGATATATTGCAAAGGGACACGTTGCAATATATGTGATTTGTTTTTTAACAAATTTTGATATCGTTCTTCGGGTTTCTCTTTTATATAAGATAAAAAATGATGTATATAATTAATAAATCTATCCGAAGTAAAATCAAAAAATAGTTCTTTTAACGAAGGGTTTTCATCCATGATAATTTTCCAATGTTCCTTTCTAATTACCAAAACTGTCGTATTTTCTATAGTATCTAAGCTAAAAAAACTGGGAGTATCTTTTAAAAAACTCTCAAAGGAAGCAACAAAATCATTTTCAAAGAAAAACTGTATCGTTATTTCATTACCGTTATTGTTATTAGAAAGTCGCATACTTCCTTTTACTACAAAGTATAGCGTATTAGAAACATCTCCTTCTTTTAAAACGGTTCGCTTAGATGGCAAATTTATTTCTGACCAAAATTCTTTGTAATTAGCAATAATATCACCCAGCTCAGGATGAGTATTAGATATTCTAGTTAGCATTTATTATAAAATTAAGATTCAAATTACGTTGCTTACTAATACAGCATATTTTATGTTTATATTCAGATAATCAAATGTACTTGACAGTCAAAAAGAAACTATTAGTTGTTTCGCTAAATATTTTTCAAAGTTTTTAATTTACACCAATATAATGATGCTTTTATATTTGATACAGACTGAGTGTTCATTTTAGATTATTGAATTACTAAGTTTCTGAAACGCAAAATTATAACTATTCTTACAATTTATAAAGATATACGAAGACATAAATTGTTAATTTTGCCTTACATTCTTTTTCTTTTGTTAAAATAAAAATAAGAACCTTGAATTTATAAGCTAGTAATAATCTTATTATGGAAATATTCTTCTCATGATATAAACCGTGCAGCAATAATTCTATTATGAAGTATTAATATCAAAAAAATATAAAATAAAAAGATGTACTTTGTAACAAAATCAGTGTTCCTAACACTAATATATTATGAGCGATAATTTAGAACATTCATTTGTTGTGCAATTGCAGGCAAACCAGAATATAATCCACAAGATTTGTAGATTATATACTGCCAACCAAGATGCTCACAAAGATTTGTTTCAGGAAATTACGATTCAGCTATGGAAAGCATATCCAAAATTTAGGGGCGACAGCAAATTCTCTACCTGGACCTATCGTGTCGCGTTAAATACCGCTATTACTTTATATCGAAAAACGAAACGCTCGATAGCAACTGTAGAGTTTGAAAATCACCAACATTTTATAAAAGAAGTTGATTACAACTATGAGGAAGAAGAACAAATTAAGTTAATGTACAAAGCCGTTTACCAACTAAACGATATCGAAAAGGCATTGGTTTTTATGTATCTTGAAGATAAAGATTATCAGGAAATTGCCGAAACGTTGGGTATTAGTGAAGTGAATGCACGAGTGAAAATGAATAGAATTAAAGGGAAACTTAAAAAAATATTAAATCCTTAAAAAAATTATGAAAGAACTGGATTTACTAAAAAAAGATTGGAACAAAACCGCAGACACTTTTCATCAAGTATCTGAAGTTGAAATTTATAACATGATTCATAAAAAATCGTCTTCGATTGTGAAATGGATTTTAGTTATAAGTCTTCTAGAAATATTATTTTGGACAATATCAAATTTTGTATTTAGCATTGATGATTTTTTAAAACAAATCAATCATCCTGAATACATACTATATCTTGAAGTAATAACTTACTTTAATTATGTAGTAGTATTAATTTTTGTGTATTTTTTCTATAAAAACTACACAACAATTTCTACAACAAAATCTACAAAATTACTAATGAGTAGTATTTTAAAAACCCGAAAAACGGTTCAATACTACGTTTGGTACAACTTGGCAATGGCTGTTTTAAGTTCTGTTATAAGTTTCTTTATTGCTTTTTCAAGCCCAGAAATGAATTATCTTAAAGAAAAGATTGCTACCAACGCTACGGTAATGTTAATGGTAATAGGGATTTTACTATTAGTGACTCTTGGATTCCTAGGGCTTTTCTGGTGTTTTTACAGGCTTATATATGGTACGTTACTACGAAGATTGTACTCTAATTATAAAGAACTTAAAAAGATTGATTTGTAACAAAAAGCTTCAAAGTTGCAAAGACTCAAAGAAATAGCGTATTTGAGATTAATCAAGATATTATAAAACTAAAAAAGGGAGATGTAAAATATATTTTACATCTCCTTTTTACAAAAATCATTTATCTGGAAAACTAATAATCCCATCTACGCATTTGATTTAGTTCTTCCTGAACTTTTAGTTCTTCAGATGGAATAACTTTTAAAAATGAAGGATGTTGTTCGATAGCAAATTCTACTTTTTCAACAATTTCTTCTATAGTTTCATTATCATAATCAATAACAAGTGGCTCTTTGATAATAAATGATTGCAGAATTCCTTTCTTTTTCAATCGTAATCCTTTTTTGTCAAAAGAACGACGGAAACCATCTATCACAATCGGAACTACTATTGGTCGGTGTTCTTTAATAATATGTGCTGTACCTTTACGAACTGGCTTAAATGATTTGGTTGTTCCTTGCGGAAACGTAATTACCCAACCATCATTAAGTGCCATTTTAATATTTTCGGTATCATTTGGGTTTACTTCTCTTTTTTCGGTAACATCTACGCCTTTAGCACGCCAAGTACGCTCTACTGTAATTGCTCCTACATAAGATAAAATTCTTGGTAGCAACCCTGCTCTCATTGTTTCTTTGGCAGCAACGTAATAAATATTCATTTTAGGTTGCCATAGATAACCTACATTTTTTATATTATCCTCTCTCCCACTTAAACTTGCGTTAAAAACATGAAACATAGCCACAACATCGGCAAAATAAGTCTGATGATTGGATATAAAAAGAACATTTGTATCGGGTAAGCTTCTTATAATTTCTGAGCCATCAATTTGTAATTCATTAAAACCACGATAGCGTCTGTGCGTAACTGCTCCAAAAACTCGAATTAACCATTTTTTAATGAATAATATATGACCAAAAGGATTTCTTTTAAACAATCCCATAAATTTATGTGTTATTTTGAAAAATTAGAAGGACAAACTTACGAAATTTATTTTTGTCGTCCCAAGTAGAAACTAGTCTATCAATACAAATTGCAACTTATTTAATATCAGCATTAATACTGTCAATTATTAAAAATAAACGTCTCTTTATGTTAAATAATTGTATCTTAAAAAAATAAGACTTTCTATTACTTTTACCTAAGGCGTGAGCCTTTAAATACCATGCTAAAACTATTTGGTTACAAAATTCTCTTTTAAAAAATCTTTCAATTCACTTAATATCATAGCAGTAGCTCCCCAAACAATATGATTTTCTATCTTAAAAGCCGGAACCGAAATATTAGCCGCATACGAAGTTGATAAAATGGTATCAATAACTATTTCATCATCTAAAAAAACTAAAAGTGGCAACTCAATAATATCAGCGACCTCTCTAGAATCTGGATAAAAATGAATTTCCTCATTACAAACTCCAAGAAAAGGATGTACCATAAAGTTACTAGGCGGAATATACATAGGTGTAAAAGCCTTTAATACCTTAATTTTTTCAGGTGAAACTCCTACTTCTTCATATGTTTCCCTTAAAGCAGTTTGCTCATAATTTTCATCTTCGAGTTCATATTTCCCACCAGGAAAAGCTATTTGCGACGAGTGAACTCCATTATAGGCATTACGAACAATTAGTACCAAATGTGTTTTTCCGTTTTTGGGATAAAACAACATCATAACCGCAGCAATTCTTGGGTTCTTAGTATTCATATCCTGATTTATCAAGGACTCTACTCTTTCCAAAGGTGCCATTTTTAAGTGAGCATCAATAGCTGGAAGTTTTGCATGCGCAAAATTGGGAACAAAATGTAAAAAGTCTTGAAAATCCATAATCAAAGTCTATTTTTGTAGTCTCAAATAATATATAAATATACTTTAGAAAATGGTGTCTCACAAATTTTCTAGATCTTAAGCCAATAAAAATGTATAGTAAAGAAGAATCACAAAAATTAAAACGAGAATTCTGGGTTTCTTTCGCAGAAAAATATCCTCGGAAATGGGTGCTTTATGATACCAAAATAAAAGATTTTTCATTTAAATTTTATGTCGATAATAAAAAAGCACAAGTCTTAATAGATATCGAACATCGTAGTGATGAAAAACGAAATGCTTACTATGAAAAGCTAGAAGCCTTAAAAAATATTCTGGAAGAAGAATTTATTAAAGATCTAATTTTCGAAAAAGAATACACACTGGAAAGTGGAAAAACTATTAGCCGAATTTGGGTTGAAAAACTTGGAGTTGGTTTTAGCAATCGCAATTATTGGGATGCTATTTTTGATTTCTATTACGAGAAAATGAATGCACTGGAAATGTTTTATCTAGAGTACGATGAGTTTATTAAGGATATTGAATAGAGTCCAGAGTTTCGAAGGTTTTCCTGTAGAGATGCACAGCAATGCACCTAAAGGTTCAAAGGAACAAAGGTTCTATGAATTGTAGCAATATAATTTTATAAAAAGGAACAAACAAACCCGACAAGTTTTATAACTTATCGGGTTTGTTTTTTTAGTTACTAATTATTGCGATAAAAGCTAAAAATCAGTTTTGTTTAGCTTCAAAAACAACAAATTAATATCAGCAAAAAAACTCAAATTAAAACACTTAATTTCTTACAAACGTTAATAAAATTTTTATATTTGACAAAATTAAACCTAATCAATGAAAAAAATTTTACTCGCAATTATTTTAGTTTCATTTGCTAAAACTTATTCTCAAACAAATTACGCATTCGTTTATAATAATGATTCCATACTCAAAAAAGGAATCTCTCTACACGATGCAAAAAAATATGACGAAGCAATTAAGGAGTATGAAAAAATCAGTAAAACTGATCCTAAATTCTTTAATGCTCAATATGAAAAAGCGATTAGCCTTCGACAATCTGATAAAAAGCAAGAATTCAAATCCTTTATCGAAAGCTTATACACTAAAAATGTAATGCCCGAGTTCCCTGAACTTTACGCGGTTTATGCTAATTATTTGAGTGATGAAAAAGAATATGACAAATCAGAGAAAATTTTTAAAGAAGGAGAAAAGTACTTACCTAACTCTTCTTCATTTCTATATAATCTTGCAATTCTGTATGTTCGAAAAGGAGAAACACAAAAAAGTGTTGATATACTTGAACGTATAATTACAAATAATCCTAATCACCCTTCATCTCACTTTTTCTTGGGATCGATTGCATTAGAGAACGGAAAAATAACCGAAGGCACACTTGCTTTAATGAGCTACCTTATAATTGCTCCAACTGGCCCATATGCAGAAGCTGCTATTTTAAAATTAAATGCTAAATATGGTCAAAATTATCTTGACGAAAGCAAAGTTATTTTTTCTAAAACAGGAGATAATTTTGAAGAAATAGAAACTATACTTAGAAACCAATTGCCTTTAAAAAGTGCTTACAAAGTAAAGTCTAATATCGATGATGTTATAACACGCCAAGTTCAGGCTGTTGCCGAATATACATTAGAGCACAAAATGGGTGATGGTTTTTTTGAAACTATTTATATTCCGTGGGTAAAAACCATGATGGAAGAAAACCAATTTGAAGGATATTCATACTATATGTTAGTATCAATGGAAGAAAAATTAGGAAAAACATTAACCAAGAACGTAAAGAAAATCACCTCTTTTAATGAAAATTACATTAAAAAAAGCTTTTGGTCAAAATATGCTAAGAGAAACTTAGATATTTTTGGTAAACAAGAAGATGTAGTTATAACATTAGAAAACGGCAGACCTTATCTTATTGGTCCGCAAATAAATGGAAAATCAGAAGGAAAATATAAATACTTAAATAGTGATGGAAATCTTAAAGGAGAAATCAACTTTAAGAATAATTTATTAGATGGACATCAAAAATATTATGATGACAAAGGAAACCTAAGCGAAGAAAAATATTTTATAAATGGAAAGTTAGAAGGTACCAGAACAACATATTATAAAAATGGATCTATAGACTTAGTCGAAAATTATAAAGATGGTCTTTTAGATGGAATATGCACTTCTTATTATCCTAATGGAGGGAAAAATTGCGAGATAACTTTCACTGGTGGAAAACGTAACGGAAAGCTAATTTGTTTGTATCAAAACGGTGGAAAAAAATCTGAAACAGGATATGAAAACGGAAAATTAAACGGGAATTACTTAGAGTACAATGTAGCTGGTGATATAGTAGAGAGTGCAAATTATGTTAATGATGTAGTCGACGGAAAATCGGTTCAATACCATGATGGCAAAACAGTAAAAAATGAAGTTACCTATAAAAATGGTGTTGTACAGGAATCATACAAATCCTATTACAGTAATAAAACTCTAGAAAGAGAAAGTACTTTTTCAGCAGGTAAAATAGTAAAATTAAATGATTACTTCCCGAATGGTAAAAAATCAACTGAATTAACATACGACCAAAAAGGTCAATTAGAAGCATACAGTTATTTTGACATCAATGGTAATAAATATTATGATGAAAAATACAAATCTGGAGAATTAAAATACGGATTACAATATTCTGATAAAAATGCAAAACCTAAAGAAATAAGTCTGTCACAAAAACCTTTTGAAATTAAAACTTACGAAGGAAAAGTAGTAGTTTATGGTAATTATGAGAAAGGTAATAAAAATGGCGAATGGAATTATAACTATAGATCTGGCAACCCTAAATCTAAAGAGTTTTATTCCCGAGGTAAACTGCATGGTTTATATACTGCTTATAATCAGAATGGAAATATAGACAACATCCGAAATTATGCAAATGATACAATAAATGGAACTTTTGAAGTATACGAGGATAACAAATTAAACAGAACTTTCTATTATCAAAACAACACTCAAAACGGACCTTTTAAATCTTTTTATTCTGATGGAACTAAAAGTATTGAGGGCTATTTTATAAATGGAGATTTGAATTTCAAAAAATATAGCTATTCTCAAAATGGAGTAATCTCTATCATCGATAATTATGTTGATGGTTATTTGATTAGTAAAGAATACTATAATCAAAAAGGAATTAAAGAGAATGAAATTGATTATAAGAATAAAACAGGAAAATTTGTTTTATCACATAATAATGGTACAGTTATTCAGGATTACAACCTAAAAAATGGAGTATTTAACGGTGCTTACACATTAAAAGACAAACTAAATACTCCTATTACTACAGCCGAATATCTTAATGGCAAATTACATAATTCATACAAATCGTATAGCCCATCTGGTAGTATTTATACCGATAGTAATTATTATTCTGGAGATATAAATGGTATGAGTAAACAATACGATTTAGTGGGTAATTTAAGGCTTACCACCGAGTACACTTTTGGGGATGAAAACGGAAAAACCATTCGTTATTACCACAATAAAACTAAATTATCAGAATATAATGAACTCGACGGATTAACGGAAGGGGAATACATTTATTACAATCAAAAAGGGGAACCTATATTAGCTATTGGCTATACAAATAATCAGCCTATGTATTATACCCGAAAAAGTAAAACAGGCGAACTAAATGATAAAGTAATTATAGAGAACGAAACAGCTGAAGTTAGTTCTTATTACCCTAACGGAAAAGTTGCGATACAACTGAATCTTTTAAAAGGAAATCTAGACGGTAAATTAGTCATTTACAATATGGAGAGTAAACCTGAATATGAATCTATGTACAAAAACAGTATTCTAGACGGAGATCGTATTGAATATTACGCAAATGGCAAAATATATAAGAAAGAGCATTTTGTAAAAAATGACTTCGAAGGCATTCAGGAATATTTTAAAGAAGATGGAAAACCTTGGCTTAAGTCTGCTTATAAAAATGGTGAGTTACACGGGAACACATTAATTTATAAAGAAGGAAAGCTAGTATTAACAAAAAAATACGATTCAAATGAATTGGTCAATATTGCTAAATAAACACCTCTTATATATTGCTTTTTTTGCGTCTTTTGTATTAACGAGTTCTGCTCAGAAATCACTTAAGGACTATAAAATTTTGTATCCAGATTATAATGAACTCATTTTAAATGAGGTTCAGTCTTATGATATATCTATTAAAGATAAAAAACTAAAAATCATACAGGATAATCATTATGAATCAATGATTCTTAACCAAAATGGTATTCAAAACACCAAAGAATCATTTTCATATTCGGATTTAATAAAACTAAAAAGTTACGATGCATACACCATTATTAACGATAACGGAAAAGAGAAAAAAATAAAAGTAACGCAGACAAACGAAAAGCAATCGCAACAAAGTTCTGTGTTTTATAATGATGTTATGGAACGTCAGCTTACATTTCCAAATCTTGAAACGGGTGCAAAAAAAGTATATGATTATCAAACTGAATTTATAGATCCGTATTTACTACAAAGATTCATCTTTGGAAATAATTTACCTATTCAATATTCAAGCTTAGAAGTAAAAACGGATAAAAATATCTCGATAGATTTTAAGATTTTTAATGATCCTAAAAATACAATCGTATTTTCTAAAACAGAGAAAAAAGGAAAATGGATTTATAAATGGACATTAACCGATATAAAACCCGTAAAGTACGAAGACAATTCTCCAGGATATTTATATCTGGTTCCTCATATTGCATTTTATATAAAAGAGTATCAAATAGACAATAAACCAACAGAAGTATTAGGTACTACAAATCAATTATTTGGTTATTATAAAGGCTTTGTTAAAGATTTAAATAAAGACGATAATGCCGACTTAAAAGCGCTATCTCTCGAAATTACAAAAGATAAGAAAACAGATAGCGATAAAATAAAAAGCATCTTTTATTGGGTAAAAGAGAACATTAAATACATCGCTTTTGAAAACGGTTATGAAGGATTTATTCCTCGTGAAGCAACATTGGTTTTTCAAAGAAAATTTGGAGATTGTAAAGACATGGCAAGCATCATTTCGTGCATGGCAAAATATGCCAACGTAAGCAATGTAACCCTAGCCTGGATAGGGACACGAAGTATTCCCTATTCATACGATGATTTACCTACACCTGCTGTTGATAACCATATGATTGCTCTTTTTAAAAATAATGATGAATACATCTTTTTAGACGGTACCGACAAACAAACCCGATACGGAATCCCTACAGCATTCATACAAGGAAAAGAAGCGATGTTTGGCGAAAATGGCACCTATAAAATTATTAAAGTCCCAATAGTACCTGCCGAAAAAAATGAAATAAAAGAAACCGTAAACATCTCTATTGCAAAAAATAAATTAATAGGGTCAGGAAAAGTATCACGCACAGGTTATGACAGAAGCCATACGTTAATGCAAATTGGAGATGCAACAAATAAAGCCCGATTCGAAAGAATAAAAAGTCTTGTTATAAAAGGCAACAACAAGTTTAATCTGGAGGAATACACCGAGGAAAATGTAAATGACAGAGATAAAGCCTATATAATAAACTACAAATTCGATTTAGATAATTACATCGTAAAAGTAGATAATGAAGTCTATATCAATTTATTTCTGGATAAATATCTGGATAAAGCAGTTATAGACCAAAATCGAACTTTTCCTTATGAATTTGAATATCTAACGAAATTCAACACACAATATATTCTTGAAATTCCTAAAAATTATAAGATAAAATATCTTCCAAAAAACTTTGAATTAGACAACGATTATATAAAAGCAAATTTTACTTACACATTAAAAAACAATCTTTTATATCTAAATATCGAGTTAAGCCAGAAGAAATTATTACTTATCAATTCTGATTTTGCTGCTTGGAATGAAACGATAAAAAAACTAAAAACCAACTACAACGAGAACCTAATCTTATCTGAGAAATAATGAAAAAAGAACTATTAAGAACAATCTTAACCTTTATTGCAATTATAAACACTTCCGTTTTTTTTGCACAAGATTACAGTTTCAAAGACTATGATTGGAAAGAGAAAGAAACCACAATAGAAATTCCTAAACAATACAAAGACGAAAAAGAAGTAATTTTAAATCGTACCACCAAAATAGAAATTATTGTAGTGGGAAAAGCAGCTCAACAATACCGATTATTTCATGAAAAAATTTACATCAATTCTGATGAATCAATAGAAAGAAATAATAAAATCTATATCCCTTTTAATGAAGATGAAACCCTATTGCTTAATAAAGCCAGAGTAATTTTAAAAAATGGAAAAGTAATAACCTTAGACAAAGGAGATATTAAAGAAGAAGTTGATGCCGAAAAAGGATTAAAATATCATTATTTTGCTGTAAACGGACTTGAAAAAGGAGCAGTAATCGAGAAATTATACATCCTGCAAGAAACGCCAGAATTAGATGGTAAAACAATTAAAATGCAATCGCAATACCCTATTGCCGAGCTAAACTTTGAATTAATTTATCCAGTACACCTCGTTTTTAAAACTAAATCATATAATGGATTAAGTGAACCTGTTTTAGACGATAAAAAGTTTGAAAACAAAACGGTATTGAGCATAAACGATAAAAACATCATTGCTTTAAAAAATGACGAAGCATACTCAAATTGGGACGTACAATTAAGATTACTACGTTACAAACTAAACGCTAATAATTATAGCGGCTCAAAAAACATCAATAACTTTAAAGAATATGCTACAAGTTTATATGAACGCATCAATCCCGAATTAGATAAAAAACAACAAAAAGCAATAACAGAATTTTGTTCTAAAATACCTAAGTCAAATGACTTACAAGAACAAATCTGGAATATTGAAAACACCATTAAAAAAAGCATAGCTTACGATAAATATGTAAGCCAGAAAGAAACATTAACAGAGGTAATCAAAAGTAAGCAAGCCTGTAGTATCGATATTTTAAAATTATATGTTACCGTTTTAAAGAATTTTAATATCGAGAACAACGTCGTATTTACTTCAAACAGATACGAAATCCCTTTTGATAAAAATTTTGAGAGTTATGAAAACTTAAGCGAATTTTTATTCTATTTCCCTTCAATAAAAAAATATCTTACTCCAACAGAAATGGAATTCCGTATTCCGTTATTTCCCGCTTACTTAGCAAATAACAATGGTTTATTTATAAAAGAAAAAGTATTTGCAGGCGTAAAAATGGGAATTAGCGAGATTAATTTTATCGAAATTCCTGATGCTACAATCACACATGATTTCATGGACATTACTATAGATTTTACAAAAGATATAGAAAACCCATTAATAACAAGTAAATTTACTTACGGAGGTTATTCAGGACTAAATTTTCAGCCTATAAAAGATTTTGTTTCTGATGAACAATACCAAACCATGCTAAAAAGCATTGCCGAAAATTATACTTCGCAAACAGAATTCAAAACATTAACCACCGAAAATGATGGAACCGATTTTATAGGAAAAAAACCTTTTATAATTAATCTTACGTTCGATGGAAAAGAAATGATTCAGAAAGCGGGGGCAAATTACTTAGTATCCGCTGGAAAAACTATTGGTAAACAAATGGAGCTTTACCAGGAAAATAAAAGAATGTTACCTATAGAAATTGATTACCCACATTCCTACACAAGAAAAATTAAGCTTATACTCCCAAAAGGAGCTACTATAAAAAATCTGGAGAAATTTAATATGGATTTCAAGACACAGATAAACGGCAAAACCGAAGCTGGTTTTACAAGTAAATACACTAAGAACAATAACGAAGTTATAATCGAGAATAGTGAGTTCTACAATATCGTAAACTACCCCTTATCGAGCTTCGAGCAATACAAAGCAGTTATAAATGCAGCCGCAGATTTTAATAAAGTTGTAGTTATTATCTCAAAATAAACAAAAAACCCGACAGACTTTAAAATCTGTCGGGTTTTCTATTTAGTTTCTATTTCTTCCTTATTAGTCCGATATAGCGTTTACATTATCGTATCTTGAATAATTTGGGCGTGTCCCTTCGGGTCGGGCTGTTCGCTACAAGTCCTCGCACTTCCTTCGTCAGGCTGTGGGCTTTTCGCTGCCATCCTCACGCAAACACATTCTAATATAATTACATATTAAAAATATTATACACCACAATTCGGTCATTGTAATTTATATACAATTGCTTTCTGTTATCTTGCATTTTTCTGGTAATGATAGACAACTTAGCATCGTTTCCGCCTAAATCTTTACAAATAAAAGAATATACAATATCGGTATCATTCTCTTCTCTGGCTATATAATCAGAAATTTGAAATACTTGAACCTCTTGAGAGTTAACAACAATTCGGTTTTTATCAGTATCTAAAACAACCATAATATTAACCAATTCCAAGTCGGACCATTTGCCCCATTTCCCCTTTTCATTTTTCTGTAAAACACTATAACCAGAAGTCCTAAATTTGTAACTCTGACTATAGGTTTGTTGCAAACCAAGACCTAAAAAAAGTAATACTATATATATTTTTATGCGATTCATTTATCTAAAAATCTAAATTTAATGTTTGCTTACGTGCATTTTCAAAATCCGAAATCATCTCTTCAATAATTTCAGCAGCAGGTTTAATATCATGAATAAGTCCAGCTATTTGTCCGATTTCTAATTCTCCTTCTTCCAAATCACCTTCAAACATCCCACGTTTCGCTCTCGCTCTACCCAAAAGTTCGACAAGTTCTTCTTTAGTTGGACATTTTTCGTACAATGCCTGAACATCCTGATAAAATTTATTCTTAATTAATCGCACAGGAGCCAATTCTTTTAATGTCAATTGAGTATCACCTTCCTTAACCTTAACAATAGTTTGCTTAAAATTATCATGTGCCGATGATTCAGTCGAAGCCGCAAAACGACTACCAACCTGTACTCCATCAGCACCCAGAATCATTGCTGCAAGCATTCCTTTACCCGTTGCGATTCCTCCTGCTGCAATAAGCGGAATAGTAATTTTTTCGCGCACCATCGGGATTAATGTAAAAGTCGTTGTTTCATCACGACCATTATGTCCGCCAGCTTCAAAACCTTCGGCAACAATGGCATCAACACCTGCTTCTTGCGCTTTTAACGCAAAAATAGTACTACTTACCACATGCACAACCGTAATGCCATTTTCTTTTAAAAAAGATGTCCATGTTTTAGGATTTCCAGCCGATGTAAATACGATTTTTACCCCTTCATCAATAATGATTTTTATGATTTCGTCGATGTTAGGATAAAGCATCGGTACATTAACACCAAATGGTTTAGATGTTGCTTTTTTGCATTTCTGAATATGCTCACGCAATACTTCAGGATACATCGAGCCAGCACCAATTATTCCTAAACCACCTGCATTACTTACTGCACTAGCAAGTTTGTAGCCACTATTCCAAATCATTCCTGCCTGAATGATTGGATATTTTATATTAAAAAGAGTTGTAATCTTATTCATGTAATAATGCCAATTATTGTTTTATAATTTTACCTGTTTTATGCAGGTTATTTGCGTCTAAAGTATAAAAATAAATCCCAGAATGTAACGATTGTAATGAAACCGTCGAAGCCTCATTTGTAATTTTCTTTTCGATAACCTTTTGCCCAAGAATAGAATATACAGTTACAAACGCTTCATTAATACCATTTGATAAAGTAAAGAAAATATCAGAATCAGTTGGGTTAGGATATAGTAAAAAATCAATATTTTCATTCGATTTTACACTTAAAGCATTATTTAATGCCAAACTAAAATCAGGGATTCCGTAGCCAAATTGTGGATTAGGAGAAGCATATCTATCTGCAGATTGCAAAACCAATTGTCTAATTTGCTGATTAGTTTTATTTGGGAAAGCCTGCCATAAACAAGCAATTGTTCCAGCCATTATGGGGCATGAAAAAGAAGTTCCGTTTGTTGTACCAATATTTCCTGAAACATCCGATACCACTGCAGCCGTACCTTGAGCCATAACATCAGGTTTAATCCTCTGGTCATAACTAGGGCCAATAGAACTAAAATAAGATAAATTCTTGGTAGCAGTCACCGAACCTACAGTAATTACAGATGCAGCATCAGCTGGGCCTCCAATATGTTTTTCTGCAGTATCTCCTTCATTTCCAGCAGATGCAACCACAATCATACCTCTGCTAAAAGCGATTTCAGCTCCTCGCGAAATAAAATTAGTTGTACCATTCATATCGCTATATGTATGGCTATAATTTGCATTATCATATCCAAAATATCCTAAAGAAGTTGTGATAATATCAGCCCCTAACCTATCTGCCTCTTCTGCAGCTTCGACCCAAAGAGATTCCTCTACAGGATTCTCTGAGTTATCATCTTCAGTAATAAACAAATAATAGGAAGCATCGGGAGCAGTACCAACCAACGCATTAACTTTATATCCTCCCATAGTCGACAAAACTTCGGTACCATGAGAAACGCCGGTATAAAAATCTGGATTTCTTAAAACGTAATTATAACCGCCTAGAATCTTGTTATTATCTCTTAAGCGCTGAAAAGTACTTGCAGTATTAACGCCTGGAAAACCCGCATCGAGAACAGCAATTATTTTGCCCGCACCGGTATAATCTTGTTGATGCAAGATATGTCCGTTAAGCATTTGAATCTGGTTTGCAGAAGTCCCATAAGAATAGTTCACAGCAGTTTTAAGCTCTTTATCTGTTACTTCAACCTTATCCGAAGCTAGTTTTCTCCCTGTAAGATTCAATGATTTATTTGCAAAATCAACTTTAGATACAAACGATAATAGCTTTAGATTATTGATATTAGCTTGTGTTCCTCGAATATGCATTGCATTCAACCACTTGGATTTTGCCATAACTGTTATTCCTGTACTAGCTTGTACCTGACTAACATAAGCTGTTTCGATAGGAATATCTTTAAAATCTAAAGCAATATTCTGATCGGTTCTTCTATCCAAAGCTCTTTGCGAAAGCATCGATAAAGGATTATCATAATAGATTTGAGAATTGGGTTTTGCATTAAAATAAACCCATGCTTCTTCTTGCGAAAAACTCGCTGCCGAAATGAATAATAAGAGAATTATGAAATATCTTTTCATAGGATACTTTTTTAGATAAGGTTAAACCTTCCGTAAAAAAGTACTAATCTAAGAAATTACTCCCGAACCAACTAATTCATTATCTAAATACCAAGCAACAAATTGTCCTTCGGTTATAGCCGATTGTGGCTCATCAAAATGAACATACATTCCACCTTCAAATTGGTGCAAAGTTACTTTTTGTAAAGGTTGACGATAACGAATTCTTGCCATTACCTCCATTTGTTCTCCATTTTTTAAAGCTAAATCGGTACGAATCCAGTGTACTTCAGATTTTTCTATAAACAATGCTTTCTTGAATAAACCAGGATGCTGACTTGTTAAACCAGTATAAATAGTATTAGTTTCAACGTCGGTTGCAATAATAAATAACGGATCAGTTGTTCCGCCCACATTAAGTCCTTTTCGCTGACCTGTAGTAAAATAATGTGCTCCTTGATGTTTTCCAACTACTTTACCCATTTTTGGAGTGTAAAGTAATTTCTTAGCTTCAAGTTCTAATTCTTTTTCAAGAGATAAATCTTCTGATTTCTCAGCATTATATATTGGGTCATTTTTATCAATTTGTACAATTAAACCATCTTTAGGTTGCAGTTTTTGTTGTAAAAATTCAGGCAAACGCACTTTTCCGATGAAACATAATCCTTGTGAATCTTTCTTTTCGGCAGTAACCAAATCCATTTCAGCAGCGATTTCGCGTACTTCTGGTTTAGTCAATTCTCCAATAGGAAACAACGATTTAGACAATTGTTCTTGTGACAATTGACATAAGAAATAAGATTGATCTTTATTGGTATCAGCTCCGGCAATAAGTTGATATACTTTTTCGCCGTTAACTTCGATTTCCGTTTTTTGGCAATAATGTCCTGTTGCCACATAATCGGCTCCAAGACTTAATGCAATTTTCATGAAAACATCAAATTTAATCTCACGATTACACAACACATCAGGGTTTGGTGTGCGTCCTTTTTCATATTCGTTGAACATATAGTCAACGATTTTTTCTTTGTATTCTTCGCTTAAATCAACGGTTTGAAAAGGAATCCCAAGTTTTTCGGCTACCAATAATGCATCATTACTATCTTCTAACCAAGGGCATTCGTTAGAAATAGTAACTGAATCATCATGCCAATTCTTCATAAAAAGACCAATAACCTCATATCCTTGTTGTTGCAACAAGTAAGCTGCAACACTAGAATCAACACCTCCGGAAAGTCCTACTACAACACGTTTCATATATTCGAAATCTAAAAAAAAATTATTTTGCAAAGTTAATCCATAATTGCAGATAATAACTATTGTTTCCATTAGTTTATGCAATTGGGTAGTAGATAAAAGTTATTGTTTTGTTTATTCTTATTTCTAATTTAGAAAAATTCATTCCTATTGAAAGAATTATCTTTTGCATAACTCCACTAAAAGTTTAAAACAAATTAATTCTTCTTAACATTTTGTAATAAAAAGACTATATATTTGTGTAGGTATCAAAATGAATTAATAAAAATAGTAATCTACATAAAAATGGAAATTTTAACAATACTTATTCCTCTCATTAGTGCAATTATGGGAGCATTTATCGGACAACCTATTATTCATTTCTTTAATTTAATAAAAAGAAGGAAACTAAAGAAAATAGAAAATGCAACTGAATCTCTAAAACTTTTTGAAACATATGAAACACAATTCAAAACTGACTTTATTTTACCTGATTTAAAAGAAACATACTTCTATATCCAGACTGGAATTGAAACAAACGAAAGATCTATCGAAAAATATATCAAATTCAAAAATGAGCTTTCTGGACATTATACTTGGAAACAAATAAAGTCTGCAAAATTATATTTAGATTTAAATTCAGAAGATATTGAAATAAAACTTAATAAAGCGGAAAGGATTAGTTCAACTATAATATTAATAATTTCTCTTATATTGATATTGTTCACTTTAATAATATTCACAATTTATAGTGATCATTTTTTATCTTATTCAAAAAATAATTTCCTAAAACTAACAGTTGCAACTCTATTGCCGTTCATAGTTGGATATCTATTACTCTATTTAATAGATCCAGTTATAATAGCAAAAAGAATGGAAAAAAAAAATAAAAAAAAGCCGTCACCAAAACTTAGAATAAATTAGAATCTAAATAAAATTATTGATTCGCTATGAAAACAGAAACCTATACAAAAATCATTCAAAAAGGTTCCATTTCAGATGAATTAGAATTCGAGAAAGCACTTATTCTTGAAAGAAAACTTCGTTTATTAAGTGCTGAAAAACCAGAATATAAAGAGATTAGAACAAAACTACGCCAGATAATTAAAGAGTACGAAAAAAACAATTGGAGTTCTGAATCTGAAATTAACGACGAAAGGATTAAAGAAAGTGACTATGCTGAATTTATAGCTGAACAAGAAATGATTTAAAAAAAAAGCAAATCCTTAAAGAAAAAAGTTAATCTTAATCGTTATCCTGCAAGGTTTTTTTCCTGACCTTGTAGGTATTATAATCTATACGAAATACCTAACAGGTTTTTAAAACCTGTTAGGATAACAATACAAAATCTTGCAGGATTAGAAATATACCTTTTATCAATATAAAATAGGGTATCACAATTTTTGTTTATATTTAATACTCAAATTAATTGCTATGAAAAAGTGTATTTATACTATTATCTGCTTTGCTATAATTACCACTTTTTATGCTCAAAATTATGTTTCAAAATTACCAAACTACGAAGCATACAAGGCATTTAGAGGAAAACCGCTATCTGATAAATTCTCGAATATCGAATCGGTTAAAATTATTTATGACCTTAAAAGCAAAAAGATATACTATTTCAATAGTACATTAATTAAACTCCATTATGATTTTGTCGTGGACTATTTGGGTTATAGTAAAGAATTAGAAATCTTTAATCGTGATAATTATAGCAATACCGACAAAAATAGAAACTATCTACTTGGAAATCTTAACCATATAAAAGGAACCGAAAAATGGATTTTTGAACTGGCTGCTTCTGATCATATGCCAATTCCACTGATTGAGCAGTTTTACAACCTCATTACCGAAACTAGTTTTATTGGAAAAAACCTAAAATTCTATCTGAATAACAGAGAAAATATCGATTTATATGAATTAAGTAAATTTAAAATTCCTTGTGTAAAATCCGATTATATCTTTAATGAACTTAAATACCAAGAAGTCGTTTCTGGAAAGAATGTTGGTATTTTAAAAATGTACCGAACTAAAGATTTAGAAAAGATAAAACCCAACAAAGACGAGATTATTATTCTAGACGGAACACCAGAAATCCTACCAAATGTAAGAGGAATTATTGTAAATGAATTACAAACTCCTCTGAGTCATTTAGTCATATTAGGAAAAAACCGAAAGATTCCCATTATGGCTTATACCGAAGTCTTAAAGGATAACAAAATAACAAGTTTGATTGGTAAAAAAGTAGAATTAAAAATTGCTATTGATACCTTTTACATTAGTGAAACTACCAAGAAAATAGCCGAGAAATCAATCTCAAAAAAGAAAAAACTAGTCGTAGATAATTCGATTACAGAACTAGTTGACTTATCTACTATTCCGAAAAATGGTGTAAATTATATTGGTGCAAAAGCGCAAAATCTGGCTTATCTAATCGCTATTGCAAAAGAAACACCTTTTAAAACACCTGAGAATGCTAATGCGATTCCATTCTATTATTACACAAAACACATTCAGAACAAAAGTATTTCACCATTAATAAAAGAACTTTTAGATAATCCGGATAAGGATTCCGCACAATGGATAAACAATCAATTGAAAAAGATTCGAACTGCGATAAAAAAAGAACCCATCGACAATGTATTGATTACTAAACTAAATGAAAAATTAGGAAAACAAACTGATTTTAAGAATTTCAGATTTCGTTCTTCTACTAATGCCGAAGATATAGTTGGATTTAATGGTGCAGGCTTATATGAGTCTAAAACCGGAATTCTAGGAGACACTATTAAAACATTCGAAAAAGCAATTAAACAAGTTTGGGCAAGCGTATGGAATGAAAGTTCGTATTGGGAGCGTGAACTCTTTGGCATCGACCAACAAAATATTGCGATGGGAGTTCTCGTTCATCGTTCGTTCCCAGATGAACTGGCAAACGGCGTTATTATTACTAAGAATATCTTTAGAGAAAGCCTTCCTGGGATTACTGTAAACATCCAAAAAGGAGAAAACTCAGTTGTAAAGCCAGAAAAAGGTGAAGTTTGTGAACAATTTGTAGTTTATAATTTTACTTTCGAAGACGCTAAAGATCCCGATTTTGATGTCGATTTTACTTCTAATTCAAATTTAAATGACAATAAACCTTTGCTAACGAAAAAGGAGATCAATAACCTTTATTTAGTTAGCAAAAAGATAGAAAGCAAAATGTCCCGTTATTGGAAAAATTCAAGTAGCGCTATCGACATGGAATTTAAGATTGTAAACCAAAGCAGGGATTTATACATAAAACAAGTACGCCCTTTTAATGATTAGCTTTCACCTTTTTTTTACCATTTTTCACCATTAAGAGATTAAGGGAAATTAAGTTTTCATAAATCTCTTAATGGTTCAAATACCTAATGGTTTAAATATTTTTAGTAATAGCAATCAATACAAAACTGTAACGTCGATTTCTTTTGTTACGGTATTTATGGTAATGATTTTAAAGTCGAAATTTTCTATATTAATTTGTGTTTGAATTAATTGTCGGATATTCTGATTATTCAAAGAAAAGTCATCTCCCAGGCTTACTTTCACATCAACCGTGTTTAGATATCTCGATGCTTTTTTGTTTACTAAAACGGAAGCTAAGATGTAAAAACCAATGATTATGAACTGAAAGAAAAGCAACACTTCTATTTTTTCAAATGGATACATAATATCCAAAATAGAAAGTGTAATCGTTGCAAACAGAAAGATTATAGCATTTACAGTAAAGGTTTGGGTTCTAAATCTTAGAATAGAAAAAATAGCAAATAAGCCAAAGCCAATCCCTACTCCTATTTCGATTCTAGTAAACAAATAACACAACGAAAAAGTACATAACCCAACAATAACCATTAATGGATTAATTGTTTCATTATCTTTTCTGTTCGAAAAAAAGTATAAAATCAGAATTGAAAAAAACAATAATACAAATCTTCCGAAAAGTTCTTGTAAACCCATATGAATCTATTAGTTAAGACTCAAATTTAACAAATTTATCTATTGCTTTATTTTTTTTTCTTCTCGACTTTATCAGCTGTTTTGTTTGCATTTTTCGGATCGCTCATATTGATTTCTTTTACTAGTTTTCCTTTTTCGAAAAATTGCCAGTTACCTGATTTTTTACCATTTAAAAACATCCCTTTTGAAGCAACAGTTCCATCAGCATTATTAAAAATAGCTTCTCCGTTATATTCGTTGTTTTTATAATACAACTGTTCTAAGACAGTTCCATTTTCCGCATATCTTTTATAAGGACCGTCTTTTATACCGTCTTTATAATTCATTTCTTCAGCAATTTTTCCATTTGGATAAAAAACCGAACGCAAACCGTTTAACTTCCCTTTTCTGTAATTCTCGATTGTCATAACAGTTGGAGAAGCTTGGTGATAATATTTCCACTCTCCTTCAAAAAGTTTATTAACTACTTTGCCTTCGCTAACTTTATTCTTGCTCTGATCATAAAAAATAGTATAAGCACTCCCGTCATTAGCACTAAAATCTCTCGTTGCAATTACACTAGCAGCTTTGGTATCATCATAAAACTTAAAGATACCTGTTTCCTTACCGTGACTAAAAGTTCCTTCGTAACGAGGTCTTTTTGATTCTTCATAAATCCCTTTCCAAAGTCCATCCTTTTTTCCATCCGCGTCGAGCTTATTCAAGTTTGCCTGAGCATTTATAAAAAAAGCATTCAACAAAAGCAATCCGAGTATTATTCTTTTACAAATCATTTTATCTTCTATTTAAAACCTTAACGAAATAGTGTATTATAAATTATACGTGTATAAAAAAATCCCGATAAATCGAGATTTTTTTATTTTTAACAAGTATATTATTTTTTGCCTTTGGCAGCTTTAGCAGCTTCTTGTTGCTCCATAACTTCTTGTAAACGTCTTTGGAACTTACCTTGTTTTTTAGGCTCTTTTAATTTGTTTTCTTGTATTTGAGCGTGGATTTTATCACTATCTACAATGTAGTTTTTAATTACAAACATAATTCCGATTGTAATTAAGTTAGAGATAAAGTTATATAAACTCAAACCAGCTCCGTAAGAGTTGAAGAATATCAACATCATAAGTGGCGAAACATAAATCATGATTTTCATCATCTTAGCCATATCCGGCATACCTTCTTGTTGTGGAGCTGCCATTTGTTGGTCACCAGATGTCATTTTCATGTAAAAGAAAATCGCAATTGCTGCCAATATCGGGAACAAACTAATATGATCTCCGTACATTGGGATATGAAATGGAAGTTTCACTACTGAGTCAAATGAAGATAAATCGTCTGCCCAAAGGAAACTTTTTTGTCTTAACTCAAAAGCTGATGGGAAAAACTGGAACGAAGCATACATAAACGGTAGTTGTATCAAGGCTGGAATACATCCCGCCATTGGGTTTACTCCTGCTTTATTATACAGCTTCATTGTTTCTTGCTGTTTCTTCATTGGGTCTTTCTTGAACTTTTCTCCCAACTCAGTAATTTCTGGTCGCAACACTTTCATTTTTGCCTGAGACAAGAATGATTTATAAGTAATTGGCGACATTGCTATTTTTATTATAATTGTAAAAACAATAATAGCAATACCTAATGACAATCCAATTGTAGAACTCAAGAATCCGAATAACGGAATAAAAATAAATTTATTAATCCATCCGAAGATACCCCAACCTAATGGAATAATTTTTTCGAAATTATTATCGTATGATTTTAATGTTTTATAATCAGCTGGTCCAAAATACCAACTCATTTTATAATCAACTTCTCCGTTTGAAAAAGCTAAAGGAACTGTTGCTTTAAATTGTTTTATATAATTAGTATCTATTTTTTCATCTTTTACTAAATCATCAGATTGTAATCTTGATTTTTCAAATGGCTTATCTGTAGATAAAATAGTGGTAAAAAAGTGTTGTTTGAAAGCTATATAACTTACTTTTTCAGGTGTTTCTTCTTTCCCTACGCCGTTAGGACTTACATAATCGTACTTTTTATCTCCATACTCAAAAAAGATTTCAGCAAAACGTTTTTCTATAGAAACGCTTTTTTCATTTCTATTCGTTTTTAAATCCCAAACTAAATCTAATGGTTTAGATGAATTCAAAACTTTGTTCAATCCTTGAGAACGAATATCAAAACCAACTAAATATTCGTTTGGTTTTAGCACATATTTGTACTCTAAAAATTCATTTGCTCCAGCTTTTAAACGCATAGATAATATTTGATCCTCTCCATTTTTAGTTAATGTAGGTTCAAAATATAAGTCTTTTGAATTTAAAGTTCTGTTGTCAGTTGTTTGCAACTGAATATTTAAATGAGCATTGTTGTCTTTAATCAACTCTACTAATTGTCCTGAATTTTTCTCGAATCTTTTGAATCCTTTTAATGTAGCTTCTACTATATAACCACCTTTATTAGCGATTTTCAGTATAATCTTTTCATTTTCGATAGTTGTATAAGCATCTTTAGCAGAAGGAAGCGTAGCTGAATAAGCAAATCCACCTAATGTCTTTTGCAATTTTGCTAATTGCACTGTATCTCCAGGAGTTGCTGCAACTGGCAAGACTGCAGTTTTAGCAGTAGTAGCTTCTTTAGCTTGAGCTTCTTGTTTTGCAACTAATTCTTTCTTGGCTTTTTCTGCAGCAATAGTAGCTTCAGATGGTTTGTTTTGATACATTATCCAAATCAAAATACCAAAAATCAATATAAAACCAATAATTGAATTGAGATCAAATTTTTTTTCTTCCATTGTAATTTTTATTCAAGTTTTATGTTTGCGTTTCTCCTGTTTTTTAGAAACTTATACAAATACGTATTATTTTTTATGAGCCATTACCGCAGCGGCTATAAAATTCACAAAAATTGGGTGCGGATTCGCTACCGTACTTTTGTATTCTGGATGGTATTGTACACCAATAAAAAATGGGTGATCTTTTAATTCTACAATTTCTACCAATCCTGTATCAGGGTTTACTCCTGATGCTATTAATCCTGCTTTTTGTAACTCATCTACATACTGGCTGTTGTACTCGTAACGGTGACGGTGACGCTCAGAAATAGTTGTTTTACCATAAATTTTGTGTGCCAATGAATCTGGTGTAATATCGCATTTCCATGCTCCAAGACGCATTGTTCCTCCTTTATCGGTTATCGTTTTTTGCTCTTCCATTAAATTCACAACTGGATGAGCTGTTTTCTCATTCATCTCTGTTGAGTTTGCATCTGCATAACCTAAAATATTACGAGAATATTCGATTACTGACATTTGCATTCCTAGACAAATTCCGAAAAACGGAACTTTATTTTCACGTGCATAACGCACTGCTTCGATTTTTCCTTCTATTCCTCTTTCTCCAAATCCTGGAGCCACAAGAATTCCGTCTAAACCTTTCAATTTGTCTTCTATATTATCAGCATCGATAAACTCTGAATGTATAGAAACTACATTTACTTTAGTTTCATTTGAAGCTCCTGCATGTATAAATGCTTCTAAAATTGATTTGTAGCAATCTTGCATTTCTACATATTTACCAATCAAACCAATATTAATGGTATGCTTTGGATTTTTTAATCTTTTTAAGAAAGTATTCCAGTTTTTTAAATCCGGAGCCGCTTTTTTAGGTAAATCCAATTTCTTTAAAGCAACTACATCTAATCCTTCTTCTAGCATTAAATTAGGTACTTCGTATATTGTAGATGCATCGATAGACTGGATTACAGCTTCTCTCTTAACATTACAGAACAAAGCAAGTTTGTTACGTAATTCATCTGATAATTCGTGTTCTGTTCTACAAACTAAGATATCAGCTTTTATACCGCTTTCCATCAACGTTTTTACAGAGTGTTGTGTTGGTTTTGTTTTTAACTCTCCCGCAGCAGCCAAATAAGGTACTAATGTTAAGTGTATTACAATTCCGTTATTTTCTCCCAATTCCCATACTAGCTGACGAACTGACTCTATATAAGGTAATGACTCTATATCTCCTACTGTTCCACCGATTTCGGTAATAACAATATCATAATCGCCAGATTTACCTAACAATTGCATTCTATCTTTAATCTCGTTGGTAATATGTGGTACTACTTGTACTGTTTTACCAAGAAATTCTCCTCTTCTCTCTTTTTCTATAACCGAAAGATATACTCTACCAGTAGTTACGTTATTTGCCTGTGATGTAGGAACGTTAAGAAAACGCTCGTAGTGACCTAAATCCAAATCGGTTTCGGCACCATCATCAGTCACATAACATTCTCCGTGCTCGTACGGATTTAATGTACCCGGGTCTACATTTATATACGGGTCAAATTTTTGAATAGTTGTGCGATAACCTCTTGCTTGTAACAATTTTGCTAAAGATGCTGCGATAATACCTTTTCCTAATGAAGAAGTCACACCGCCAGTAACAAAAATATATTTCGTTTGATTCATTCTGTTGTTGTTTGTATTGTAGTTGTGTAAAAAACGTGGCAAAAATAGTGAATAAAATTGGATTATTAGAATTTTATCCTAGACTTCTTAGAATTCATAGACTTGCTTAGACATCTTAGTTTTTCAGACAACTTAGACTCACTTAGATTATTAGACATCTTAGATATTTAGACTCCTTAGACTTGCTTAGACTTTTTAGACTTGCTTAGACTGCCTTAGACTTCATAGAGTTTTCAGACTTCTTGGATATTTGAATTGTCTAATTTTAGACTGATGAATTATAGTAATCCTAAAAAAATTTCCCAAATTATATTATTAAATTTCAAAGTCGAATATAAAAGTAATGACTCTTTATTCTGGTGATTTATATAGCATATACTCTATATGATGCATAGTATATAACCTATATAATGTAAAAATTTAAAATCCTATATTCCTAGAAAGTTTAAAAACTCTAAGAAGCCCAATAATCCGACAATACTAAAAAATCTAAGCAAGTCCAAGAAGTCTTATAATCTAAGAAGTCTAAATTATTATCAAATTATAGAATGAATAAATGAAAAATGTAACACTGAAAACTATATCAAATGTCAACACTAATTTAAAGTTTGAAAGCTGAAGTATCTTATTAATCAGAAAACGAATTATTAACTGAATAAGAAAAAAGGAGAAAATTTTTAAACTATAAGGATTATAAGCAATTGCTCCTTTTAAGTTAAAATTTAGAATTTGAGAAAACGCCCTTGTTAATCCTCGGCTTTTACAATAACTTAAAGGCATTCCTTCGCAAAGGGAACGTACTCCTAAATTTAAAAAAGAAGATAAATAACAATAAAAAAAGATAAACATGATTATTGTAATAAAAATCTTGTTTATCCTTTTGTATGAATCAATTTCGTAAGAAGGTTTTGTTTTCACAAAAAATTATTCTTTTGGTTCTTCAACTTCAATTGAATCAGTTACTGTTTCAACGCTGTTATTTAAAGAATCCTGTAATTTTAATGTCTCTGTATGTATAGAATCTATAGTTGATCTTATTTCATTTTCATCAGATAATGATCCTGCCCAAACTGAACCTACAAAAAGTAGTACCCACATAAGCGCGAAGATAGTCCCAACAACTCCTAAAACTATTCCTGCTATTGGCATTGAGGTAGAAGCATTTCCTTTTTTGGCTTTCATATAACCAATTATCCCAAAAATCACTGCAAGTATTCCAAAAAATACCGATATTAATCCTACACAAGGAATAAATGCTATTAGAATTGTTAATATCCCTAAAACTAAAGCGGCAGTTCCCATTCCTTGACCTGCATTTGATGATTGTAAATTGTTATCCATATCGTTTTTTATGTTAATTGCTGCAAAAATAAGAAAACACTTATGCAAAAAAGAGAGAATAAGCCAAAGTTATTAACAAATAAATGATTATCAGACTAACTTAGACTTTCTTAGACTGCTTAGACTTATTATACTATAAAGTCTTAAAGTGAAATATCAAAAATCGCAGTTTTACTAATCCCACATCATAAATAATGCGAAAATAAAACCATAAATTAAGGTAAAGAAAACCGCAATTAGTAATGCTATGATTCCTATAATAAAGCCGACTTTAGACAATGCAGTTGAAGCATTTTCGCTTTTTGCCTGAGACATTCCTATAGCTGCAAAAATCATTGTTAAAACCCCACCAATTATAGCTAGTATATAAAAACAAGGTATAAAAGCAACTATAATAGACACTATTCCTACTACTAACGCTGCAATACTCATACTTTGACCAGCATTTGATTGCCGAAAATTATTCTCCATACCTTTTTTTAGTGATTTATTATTTTAAAGGCTTTGGATATTGCTTTTTAATATTTCTAATCAGCTCTTCTAATCCGTTAAGTTTTAACTCATAGACAAGTGCTAGTTGCTGCCCTAATTCACCATTAGGAAATCCTTTATTATGATACCAAACAACATAATATTCAGGAAGATCAATTAAAAATCGTCCTTCGTATTTCCCGAAAGGCATCTTGGTGTGGGCTAATTTTATGAGAAGTTTTTTGTCTTGTTCCATTTTTTTTAAGAAAAAAAGAAGCAAGAAAAAAGAATATAGACTTATTCTCTCTTCTTGCTTCTATTGAATGCAAAGCTATTATTATTTTCCTTTTATTTTTGCCACTGATTAAAAATATTTTCACAGATTTAAAAACCTTGAACCTTTCTTTTAACCTTTTCAACAAAAACTCAGAAACTTAGAATCTTAGTAACTCAGAACCTTTGTAACTTTGTTCCTTTGACCCTTTTAGTAATGCCATCTCACGAAAGCTTCCATTGCAGCGTAACGTGATAAACCTAATTGGTTGTATAATTCAGCTGTTTCAGCATTTCTGTCTTCGGCTCTTTGCCAGAATTCACGAGCATCTGATCCTTGGAACACAACTCCATCTTTTTGAGATTGGTGTTTAAAGATTCCATGTCTTTTTGCTAATACCTGATCTGGACTCATTGGTACTGCCATTTCTACTTCGTCAATTCCCCATTCTTGCCAAGCACCACGGTATAACCATAACCAACAATCATCCATAAACGATTTTGATTTTAATCGTTTTACTGCTTCAAAAATAGCATCCAGACATACTTTGTGTGTTCCGTGTGGATCTGCTAAATCTCCTGCTGCATATATTTGATGTGGTTTGATTTTTTCGATTAAAGCCATTGTAAGTTGAATATCTTCTTCTCCAATTGGTTTTTTCTCGATTGTTCCTGTTTCATAAAATGGAAG